>JBEKCP010000026.1:0-22598 GCA_050014815.1 Thermoguttaceae bacterium
GGTCTTCGACAGCCGCAACCGGCTCGTCCGCCAGGAGCCGGTCTCGCTCGGCTCGATGGGCAGCTTCCACCTGCACTTCGCCCTGCCGCCCACCAGCCCCCAAGGCCAGTACCGCATCCTCGTCCACGACGAGGACGGCAAGCAGAACTACCAGGGCACCTTCCAGGTCCACCAGTACCAGTTGGAGCCGGTACACCTGGTGATCGATACCCCGCGGACCGTCTACTATCGCGGCGAGGAAATCGAGGGGACCGTGCGGGCCGCGTTCTACTACGGGGCCCCGCTTGTGGGCCGCGAGATCCGCTACCAGTTGGCCGACGACCGGCAGCACACCGCCACCACCGACGAGCGGGGGGAAGTGAAATTCCGGCTGCCCACCCGCGAGTTCAGCGAGACGCAGGTCCTGCCGCTGGTGGTCACGCTGCCCGAGCGGAACCTCACCGCCACGCTCAATATCGTGTTGGCCACCCGCGGCTTCTCAATCGGCGTGAGCTTGGTGCGGCCGGTCTACGTGGCCGGCGAGACCTTCGAGGTCAAGCTCGCCACCCGCGACGCCGAGGGCAAGCCGTCGGCCCAGAAACTCGTGCTCAAGGTGCTGGAGCGGACCGTCGTCGAGGGCAAGGTCGGCGAGCGGCCCGTCGAGGAGCATCCGATCGAGACCGACAAGGAGGGCATCGCCCGCAAGACCCTCAAGATCGAGAAAGGGGGCATCTTCGTGCTCCGGGCCGAGGGGACCGATCGGTTCCACAACCCGGTCTCCGGCCAGTCCCTCGTCCAGGTCTCGGACGAGGAGGACGCCGTGCGGCTGCGAATCCTGGCCGATGCACACACCTTCAAGGTGGGCGACACCGCCAAAGTACAGCTCCACTGGCGCGAGGAACCGGCCCTGGCCCTGGTCACCTTCCAGGGGGCCAGCGTGCTCGATTACCAACTGGTTTCGCTCGTGAAGGGGGCCAATGAGTTGCCGATCCCGATGACCGCGCGGTTGGCGCCGAATTTCGACCTGGCGGTCGCCGTGATGACCGACCCGCGGCCGGATAAGGAAAAGGTCTCCCCTCTCCCTCCGGGAGAGGGGCAGGGGGTGAGGGCGCCTAAAGCAGCGGTTGGCGTCGCGCCCCCTCACCCTAACCCTCTCCCGAAGGGAGAGGGGACCGGACGCCCTCTCCCGAAGGGAGAGGGGACCAAGCGCCCGGTCGTTCGCTTCCACGAGGCCGCGAGCCCGTTCGCGGTCGAGCGGGACCTCCGGGTGCAACTGGCCACGAAGTCGAAGAACCCGGTCCGGCCGGGCGAGGACGTCGAGGTAACTATTACCACGACCGATCCGCAGGGCCGGCCGGTGGCGGCCGAGCTGAGCCTGGCCATGATCGAGCAGTCGCTCCTGGACCGCTTCCCGTGGGAGGTCTCGACCATCCAGTACTTCTTCCGCGGCCAGACGCGGCAGTCGGCCCTGCGAAGTGCATCGAGCATCACGTTCGCGTACCGGCCGGCCACGCAAGCGATCAATCCCCGCCTCCTGGCCGAGGCGGACCGGCAGGAAATCGCCAAGGAGGAGGAAGAGAGCCGGAAGCTGGCGACGGCGGCGAGCAGCCCCGAGCCGAACGCGCCGGGACCGGGCGCGGGACCAGGACCGGGACCAGGGCCAGGGCCCGGACCGGGGGTCGATGGTGCATTCACCGACGACAGCGTGCCTTACCTTCGGAGCGATCTGGACGGACAACCCGGCCAGATTCTTTTGGACCAGCAGAACGTGGCGGCCCAGACAGATACGATCATCGCGTCAGACGACCTTGACGTCCTAGCTAATGGCGAACAAGTCATGGGCTTTGGCGGGCGCGGTTCGGGGAATCGACGCGGGATATCAACAGCAACGTACGGCGGCACCGCAGCCAAGCTAGGGAGGCGATACCTCCCGCTCTATCGGGCCGACGGCTCGGCCGAGGGTAACGGTTGGGACGCGAGTACCGCGATGCACCAGGCGAACGCGAGCATTCTCAGCGATCAACAGGCCAATTTCACGCTCAATGCCGACGGCACCCTGAACCTCAGCGGCGGCAATGCCTACACCGGCAACGTGACCATTAACGCCGGAACTCTCAAGCTGCTGGTGGCCAACAACCAGTCGCAGGTCCTCGTGCTGGACAACTCCGGCAACCTGAAAAACGTCCGGCTGGGCGACGGCAACTGGAGCGATGCCAGGGCCCAGGCCGTGGCCGACGAGCTGTCGAAGTCCGGCGCGGTCCTCCTCTCGGCCATGGTGCCGCAGGAGACCGGCTATTGGAACCCGGCCGTGGCGACCGGCAAGGACGGCAAGGCCACGCTCAGTGTTACCGTGCCCGAACGGTCCACCGCCTGGAAGCTCCTGGCGCGCGGCATCACGGCCGACACCCTGGCCGGCGAGGCGGCCGAGGGACTGGTGGCGAAGAAGGACCTGTTCGGGCAGTTGAAGCTGCCCATGAGCTTCACCGACGGCGACGAGGCCGAGGTCCTGGCCGCCGTCCACAACGACGTGATCGAGAAGGGCCCCATCGAGGTCACACTCCGCTGGACCGTGGCCGGCCGCACCGTCGAAGAGAAGAAGACGATCGACGTGAAGGCGAAAGGGATCGAGGAGGTCGGGTTCAAGACGGTGCTCCAGCGGCCAGAGCCGCGTGAAGACCGCGAGGGAAAAGACCGCGGATATACATCCGCGGCTAGTGCGCCGGAGACGACGGCGATGTTCGAGCTTTCGATTCAATCCGGCCAGCGGAAGGACGTCGTGCGGCAGATGGTGCCGCTGAAACCCTATGGAATGCCGGTGTACGCCGCCGCGAGCGGCTCGGCCACGAGCGACGTTACCGCCTGGGTCGAGCCGCCGGCGAAGATGGACCTCCGGCACCCGAGCCTCGATATCATCATCGGCCCGACCGTCCAGCGGAGCCTGATGGACATCGTCCTGGCCCCGGCCCCCTGGTGCCAGATCGAGGCGGGCCGGATGACCACGGGGCTGGAGACGGCCGCCAGCGACCTGATGGCCGCCCTGTCGCTCCAGAAGCTCCTGGCCGGGACCCGCGAGGCGGGCAGCCCCGAGGCCCAGGCCCTGGACGCCGCCGTGCGGTCGAACATCGGGCTGGCCGTCTCCTCGCAGAACGACGACGGCGGTTGGGCATGGACCGGCCGTGGCACGAGCGAGCGGCTCACCACCGCCCGAATCGCCTGGGCGTTGGCCCTGGCCAAGCGGGCCGGCTACAGCGTTCCGCAAGATAACTACGCCAAGGCCCTGGCCTATCTCCAGAACCAGGCGGCGACCGCCGCCGAGAGCGACTACGACGCCAAAGCCGTGCTGCTCCATGCGCTTTCAGTTGCCGGGCAGGGCGATTTCGCGCTGGCCAACCGGCTCTATCGGAACCGCCCGGCCCTGTCGGCCCTGTCCCTGGCCTATCTCGCGTTGGCCTTCGTCGAGATGGACCGCAAGCCGACGGCCGCCGAGCTTTTG
Organism: Thermoguttaceae bacterium; assembly: GCA_050014815.1. Lineage (GTDB taxonomy): Bacteria > Planctomycetota > Planctomycetia > Pirellulales > Thermoguttaceae > JBEKCP01. The sequence continues at coordinate 3,473 of JBEKCP010000026.1, forward strand.
GACCTGCTGGGCAAGAAGGACTTCGACGACGCGGCGGCCCGGCGGGCCAGCCCGCTGGCCTCGCTCCCCTGGGGCCAGTCGCCCGCCGAGCTGCGGGCGCTTTACGCCCTGGCCCTCCAGCAGGCCACCCCCAAGTCGCCCAAGGCCAAGGACCTGGTCGAGTGGCTCTTGGCGCATCGGACGGGCCACCGCTGGTCGCCGGACAAGGCGACCGGCCCCGCCGCCATGGCCCTGGTCCAGTGGTTCGCCGAGAACCGCTTCGAGGGCGAGCACTACCGCCTGGCGGTGTTCGTCAACGACGTGCGGGTGAAGCAGCTCGACGTGGATCCGGCCGCCCCCACCCAGACGATCGCCGTGCCCGCCTCGGCCCTCAAGAGAGAAGGCAAGCAGCGGATCAACTTCCAGATAACGGGCCGCGGGCGGTACACCTACCAGTGCGTGTTGGGCGGTTTCGTGCCGGCCGACAAGCTGGCGGGCACCACCGGCGACTGGCGGGTCGAGCGGACCTACCAGCCCGCGCCGCTGGAAGTCGACGGCCGCGAGGTGGCGCGCGGCTTCGGCGTGCTCGAAGGCCAGTTCACGCCGTTCAAAAACCCCATGACGCAGCTCCCGGTCGGCCGCCGCGGCGTGGTCGAACTCGACGTGCGACGCGAAAACGTCCCCCTCAACACCCCCGACGACCAACTGGAATACCTGGTCATCACCGAGCCGATCCCCAGCGGGACGACCGTCGTCGAGCGGTCCGTCCAGGGCGGGTTCGAGCGTTTCGACATCGCGCCGGGCTCGATCACGTTCTACGTGGGCAGCCGGCGCAATCCCGGGGTCATCCGTTACGAGCTTTACGGGTACCTGCCGGGCAAGTACCGCGCGGCGCCCACGGTCATCCGCAACGCCTATCGGCCGGAGCAACTGGCGGTGGCAGCGGCAAGGCCGCTGGGCGTGCTGCCCCTGGGGGCCGAGAGCCCCGACGCCTACCGGCTCACGCCGCAGGAGCTCTACGAGCTGGGCAAGCACCATTTCGCCGCCCGGCGGTTCGCCGAGGCCGGCAAGCACCTGAGCGACCTCGTCGAGAAATGGAACCTGAAGCCGGACGTGTACAAGCAGGCCGTCGAGATGCTTTTGGACAGCCGCCTGGAGACCGGCCCGGCCGGCCAGATCGTCCGCTGGTTCGAGATCGTCAAGGAGAAATGGCCGTCCGAAGAAATCCCGCTGGCCAAGATCGTCAAGGTCGCCGCGGCGTATCACGACATGGGCGAATACGAGCGGAGCTACCTGGTTTACCGGGCCACGGTCGAGGGGAGTTTTTCGCGGGAGAGCCGCGTGGCGGGCTTCCTCGAAGAGCAGGGCGAGTTCCTCCGCAGCGTGGCGGTGATGGACCGGCTCTTGCGGGAGTACCCGCCCGACGGCTACGCCGCCGCGGCCGCCTACGCCCTGGCCCAGCGGGTCTACGCCAAGGCCCCGGAGGCCGCCGCCGACGCCGGACTCCGCAAGGCCCGGCAGAACCGCGTCGAGTTGATCCATCGCGGGTGGGCGATGCTGGAAAGCTTCCTGACCGCCTATCCGGACGACCCGGCGGCCGACCAGGCCGCCTTCGCCGCGGCCAACGCCCTGCTGGACCTCAAGAGCTACAAGGACTGCATCGCCGCCTGCGGCCAATATGCCCGGCGGTATCCCAAGAGCGATCTGCTCGACAGCTACTGGTACGTGATCGGCTACTGCCACTTCGCCTTGGGGCAGCACAACCGCGCGATGGAGCTGTGCCGCAAGGTGGCCGAGGCCACGCGGATCGACCGCACCAGCGGCCGCACGGTCGAAAGCCCGAACAAGTGGCAGGCCGTCTACATCCTCGGCCAGGTCTACCACAGCGAGGGGGCGGCTTCCGACGCCATTCGCGAGTACCGCCGCGTCGAGGACCGCTTCCCGGACGCGAAACAGTCGATCGAATACTTCCTCCGCAAGGCGATCGAGCTGCCGGAGGTGAGCACCGTGCGGCCCGGCGCTGCGGCGGCGGAGGTCGAGCTGAGGTTCCGCAACGTGGCCGCATGCGACGTCCGCGTCTACCGCATCGACCTGATGAAGTTCAGCTTGCTGAACCGGAACCTGGCCGGCATCACGGGCATCAACCTGTCGGGCATCCGGCCGTACCACGAGGCGGCCGTAAACTTGGGCGACGGCAAGGACTACCGCGACCGGACGCACAAGCTCAGTCTCCCCTTGAAGGAAGAGGGGGCCTACCTGGTCGTCTGTCGCGGCGACGACCTGCACGCCAGCGGACTGGTACTGGTCACCCCGCTGGCCGTCGAGATCCAGGAAGAGCAAAGCTCCGGCCGCGTGCGGACCACGGTCAAGGACGTCGTTCGGGACCAGTACGTCGGCGACGCCCGCGTCAAGGTGATCGGCAGCCGGAACGAGGACTTCGTCTCGGGGGCGACGGACCTGCGGGGCGTGTTTGTGGCCGACGGGATCAAGGGCGCCTCGACGGTGATCGCCCAGATCGATCCGAGCCGCTACGCCTTTTTCCGGGGCAAGACGGATCTGGCGCCGCCGAAACCCGTCTGCGCGCAGCCTGCGTGTGTCGAGAAGCCCGCTGGCGCCGCCGCCCCGCCGGCGCCGGCACCCAAGATGGAGGCCGGAAAGGCAGACGCCCTGCTGGAAAACGTCAAGGGCTTCAACAAGGCGAGGCAGGACATCCAGGTCGAGCAGATGCAAAAGATGTACAAGAGCAAGGACGAAGGGGTGAAGGCGGAAAAGGCGTTTTAGCGCGATTTTGGATTTTGGATTTTGGATTTTGGATTTGTTTAGGATTTGGTGCTTCGGATTTCGTGCTTCCCGCTAGCCACCAGCCACCAGGCACTCCCCGCCCCCTTGCCGGGCCGCCGCGTCTCGCGTATGCTGGCGGTCCGGGCCATCCCCGCTTCCCGAGGAGGAGACGCAATGATCGAACTGGGAGTCCACACCGACAACTGGCGCTGCCTCAGCGGCAGCTTCAAGACCGCCTGCGAAGCCACCGTCAAACACGGCATCAAGCACATCGAGTTCGCCGTCATCCACGGCCAGAACTTCATCCAGGCGATGGGCTACGATCCGGGCATTTCGCTCCAGTCGAACCCCCGGGCACTCCGCCGCTACTGCGACAAGATGGGCCTCTCGGTCTCGCAGATCGACGGCTCCTATCCGCTCATGGGCCCGGACGGCTCCGCCTTCGGCGTCCAGTACGTCCAGCAGTCGATCCGCTACGCGGCCGAGATCGGCTGCCCGATGGTCGATACCGTCGACGGCGCCTTCGAGATCGAGGGGTTCTCCAAGGAGGAAGTCTTCCGCATCACCTGCGACAACTACCGCCAGTGCCTGCCCTGGGCCGAGGACTACGGGATCATCATCAACGTCGAGCCGCACGGGCCCTACACCACCGACGGCGACTTCATGGAGCGGCTGTTCGCCTACTTCGAGTCGGAGCACCTGCGGTTCAACATGGACACGGGCAATTCGTACATCGCGGGCCTGGATCCGCTGGAGTACATGACGCGGTTCCGGAAGTACCTGAGCCACGCGCACGTCAAGGACGTCAGCCCGGCGCTGGCCGCGGCCGTCCGGGGCGAGGAGACGGGGATCGCCGTGAGCGAGGTGCCCATCGGCGGCGGCGTGAACGCCGGGAACATCGCCCGGTGCATCGAGTACCTGAAGCAGACGCGGTTCGACGGCGTGCTCTCGATCGAGTGCTACGGCTCCGACGAGAACATCCGCCTCAGCGTCGAGTTCCTCCGGGGCCTGGTGGGGTGACGGGAAGGCCGCTTGCGGCTTCGCACGGCGGCGCAAGCAAAGACCGTAAAAAAATCCGAATCTCGAAACCCGAAATCCGAAACAAATCCAAAACCCGAAATCCAAATGCTCCAAACAGAGTTGTTTCTGTCATTGGGGTTTTGGTGATTTGAATTTGTTTCGGATTTCGATATTCGGATTTCGTATTTAGGAGGAGCACCTATGACAGCCATCCGACTAGCTTTTGTCATTCTGTCGGCTTTTGCCGCCTTACCCGCCGCCCGAGCGGAGCCAGCACCCACCCCGGCGAAGCGCGTGGTAATTGTCACGGGCGAAGACGGCCCATACCACAAGTGGCGCCAGACCGCGCCGGTCCTCCAGGCCCTGCTGGCCAAGGACCCGCGGCTGGCGGTGACCACGGTCGAGGACCCGAAGTTCCTTGCGACGCCGGACCTGGCGAAGTACGACGCCGTGGTGCTGCACTTCAAGAATTTCGACCCGAAGGCGCCGGGCCCGGAGGCCCGGCAGAACCTGGACCGTTTTGTCCGCCGGGGGGGCGGCCTGGTGCTGGTGCACTTCGCGTGCGGGGCGTTTCAGGAGTGGCCCGGCTTCGTCGAGATCGCCGGCCGCGTCTGGAACCCGAAGATGCGGGCGCACGACCCCTACGGCAGGTTCCGCGTCGAGATCGCCGACCGGGACCATCCGGTCACGCGCGGCATGGACGGCTTCGACACCGCCGACGAACTCTACACCTGCCTGGACGGCACAACGCCGCTCCACGTGCTGGCCACGGCCGTGTCGAAGGTCGATCAGAAGACCTATCCGATCGCCTTCGTCCTGGAGCCCGGCAAGGGCCGGACCTTTCATTGCGTGCTCGGCCACGACGTCAAGGCCCTGGGCACGCCCGGAGTCGGCGATCTCATGCGCCGCGGCACCGCCTGGACGGCCCGGCTGGAACCGGCCGCCGGAGAGCTTTAGTAGTGCAATACAACTAAAGCGACCACGCATCGCAGTTTAGCGGGCGGGCTTGCCCGCCGAGCAACGCGCAGAAAAAGCCGTGCTCCAACTCGGCGGGCAAGCCCGCCCGCTAAACGTGCTCGATGCGGCGATCAGGCCAACTTGACCTTTTCGGCCCGCGGCCCCTTCGGACCACGGCCTTCCTCGTAGGTCACCGCCTGGCCCACCTGGAGGGTCTCAATGGCTACCCCCTCCAGAGCGCTGTGGTGGAAGAACAGCTCGCCCTGCGCCCCCGCGATGAATCCGAACCCCTTCTCTGCAATCACTTTCTTGACCGTACCTTGCGGCATTATACCACTCCCTCAGACCATGCGCGGAAAGCACTGATACGTTCCCGAAGGCGAAACGTCGCATTACAGCCCGCGTAGACTAAAAAAACACGAAAAACGAACGCCTGATTATACCAGCCTGCCGCCGGGCGGCAATGGCCTGTCACTCGTTGCACTCGGGACTGAATGCGGCAATGAGGTCCTGCTGTTTCTCCAAGCGGGACTCTTCCGATTTGTCCGACTGAACGCAAATGCAATTGGCCCCGTGCTGGGCAAGATCCTTGGCCTTGCGATGCTTGTTGAAGGGCTGCGAGAAGTCCTCGGTATGGCCGACGTAAAGGACCGCGTGCCGATCCTCGCCGTCGACGCCCCGGGCGCGGTTCGCAACGACATAGACCCCGCTGATCTTGCGGAATCGCGTGCCCAGGGGGAATACCTTGAACCGGTACTGCCTGCCGGACCTGCCCTTGAAAGTGGTTCTGCCTAATGACGCCATGTGCCGCTCCTTTGCGGTTGAGAAAACTACAGATTGCCAAGGCCGGCGGCCCGAGTCGGCCCGAGGGCCCGACTGCACGCCGCGCAGCCGTCACGTCATCGCCTCGCCTTGGGTTGGAGACCGTTGCGAGGACGAGGCGCAGAGTCGCTGCGCACGGTCTCTCACGGACACAAAAGGCATTCCCTCGCGAATCGCATAACGCTCCGCGCGAAGAAACCAGAAGGCCAGCCCACCCGTGTTGTGGACCGCCCCGGCCGCTGTCTCTTGACGGGCCCCCGGGGCGCGAACCCCCAGGCATCCCTTCTTGCCCGTCTTCATCCAGCCACGCCGCTCCATGACCATGCGCACCGTCACGCCAACCGCCTGCCGGAGCCGTTTGGCACGGCCGGGGAGGCTGGAGGCGAGGAACGCGTCGATGGGTGGCTGGCACTCGAGCTCTCGAACGACACCAGCCAGCGCAGGCCGGTCGTGGTGGATCTCGGATTCCTCCATGCGTCGCTGGCGGCCTTCGTCGCTGAAGAAGTCGAGGACCGTCTGGAACCGCGCTTCCAGATCATTCGCCACGTCCCGGAACGTACGCCCCTGGCGGTCCCTGAGAAAGTCCTCGCGTGTGATGGTCACCTGAGTCATTTCGACCTCGGCAGGATCGAGCTTCCGGGAAGCAGCTTAATTTGTAGGTGCGTATGATGCACCTACGATAATTGTATCTACAAAACTTCCACTGTGCAAGTCCAATTTGTCGTTTCTCACCTTTTTGCACGCCGTAGGTCCCGCTTGCCGAGCGGGACCCCGTTTCGCAACGTCCCGCTCGTAGGTCCCGCTTGCCGAGCGGGACCCGTTTCGCAACGTCCCGCTCGTAGGTCCCGCTTGCCGAGCGGGACCCGTCCGTACTGTCCCGCTCGGCAAGCGGGACCTACCAGTGAATGGGACCGGGGTAGCCCTATTGGCTAAGCAAGAATAACCAATATGCGGGTAGACCGCCTGCGGCTGGGTTAGTATAATAGATGCCGGTCCTGAACACAGAAGCTAAGTCTGCCGCCATCATCACGTTCGCCTCGTCTTGAGTGGCTTTCTGAGCGGTTGCGTATCAGCGCCCCCGTGCTGGCGAGAACCCAAGCGAGTTCCGCGGCGCCAGCCGTCGATGTTTTCGGTTCGTGTCTGATGAGACGAGGCAAGAGCGTTCATGCGGGGCGTTGTTCCAATTGTCGTTTGCAACCGTAGCAAACGCATCGTCCCGTTCATTTAGTCACAGGAGATTCGTCTTGGGTAAGAAACTGTATGTAGGCAATCTGGGCTACGGCGTGAGCAGCTCGGATCTGGAAGCTCTGTTCGCCCCCTTCGGTTCCGTCCAGAGCGCGGAAGTCATTGCGGACCGAGACACGGGCCGCAGCAAGGGATTCGGCTTCGTCGAGATGTCCAACGACCAGGAGGCGCAGGCGGCCTCCGCGGCGCTGAACGGCAAGGACCACGACGGCCGCCCGTTGACCGTCAACGAAGCTAAGCCTCGCGAGGAGCGTCGAGGTGGCGGCGGAGGTGGAGGTGGCCGCGGTGGCTACGGCGGAGGCGGAGGACGCGGCGGCTACGGCGGTGGCGGCGGCGGACGACGCTACTAACGCCCGCCAGAGCCATCCTTTGGAAACCACGCCGCCGACCGCGGCCATACGGCTCCGGTCGGCGGCTTTGTGTTTGCGCTACGTTGGGTTGCGAGTGCCCTACGGCTCGCCGGCGGGCGGATCGCTCTTGGGGCTCGTGTCCATCTCGCCCGGGTGTTCTTTCCGCTTCCGGCGACGCTCCCTCTTCGCGTCGGCCTTTTGTCTCTTCAGCGTCTCGCGCTGTCGCTTGGCGTAAGTATTGCCGTCTTTGGCCATAAACCGTCCCTCCGAGGAAAACGAGCGGATCAGCCGCGATCCAAGAGGCCTCCGCGGCTTGCTCGCCACCGTGCGGCGCAACGCGAAGAATTTGGAGGGAAGCTGAGGGCCGGCAGTCTGCCGCCCCTTATCACCGGAATTGTAGCAGGAAAGGCCCGCCGTGGAAACGGTGGTAAGACGAATTTTTGGCCCGGCACCGCTTGACACGCCCCGGCGGCATGGCCTATACTGGCATGCGTGACGTGCGAGAGACGCCGGCTTCGGCCCGCGTCGCGTCGATTTGCGTCTTCTGTAGCGGCCACTTTGCCCGTGCCCGAGAGCAAGCGTGCTCGCGAGCACGGCCGGGTTTCCTGTCTACGGCCGCCATTGATCGCTCTTGCACCCCTCGGCCTTGCACCTTTTGCACTCGTGAAGGGGACAGTCCCATTTTCGCTTGGGCGAAAATTGGGACAGTCCCCAACCTTTTGCGTGAAGGGGACAGTCCCATTTTCGCTTGGGCGAAAATTGGGACAGTCCCCAACCTTTTGAAGGAACTGTTGATGAAGTTTGAAGAACTCGGCCTCGCCGAGACGTTGCTCCGCGCCGTGGGCGCGGAGGGCTACATTTCGCCCACCCAGATTCAAGCCGCCGCGATTCCCCCCATCCTGGAAGGCCGCGACGTGCTGGGCTGTGCCCAGACCGGCACCGGCAAAACCGCCGCGTTCGCCCTGCCGACCTTGCAGCGGCTGAGCCGGGCCGAGTGCCGCGTGAACGGCCGCGGACGCAAGATCCGCGCCCTGGTGCTCGCGCCCACCCGCGAGCTATCGCTGCAAATCAGCGAGAGTTTTCAGGGCTACGGCCGCTACACCGCCGTGCGAGCCGCCGTGGTGTACGGCGGCGTCGGCCAGGCGCCCCAAGTGCGGGCCTTGAACCAGGGCGTAGACATCCTCGTGGCCACGCCCGGCCGGCTCTTGGACCTCATGGAGCAGGGCTTCGTGGACCTGTCGCACGTGGAAGTCCTGGTCCTCGACGAGGCCGATCGAATGCTCGACATGGGCTTCATCCGCGACCTGAAGCGGATCGTGGCCAAAGTCCCGAGCCGGCGGCAGACGCTGCTCTTCTCGGCCACCATGCCCGCCACCATCCGCCAATTGGCCGGCCAGTGGCTCCGCGAACCCGTGGAGGTCCGGGTCGGGCCGGCGTTGCAGACGCTGGAGACGATCCGGCAGTCGGTGTTCTTCGTCGACCAGACCCAGAAGCTGCGGCTCTTGACCCATTGGCTTCGCGAGACGGCGTGGACGCGGACGCTGGTGTTCACGCGGACGAAGCACCGCGCGGATAAGGTCGCCAAGCTGCTCCGTCAGGCCGGAATCGAGGCCGACGCATTTCACGCCAACAAGAGCCAATCGACCAGGCAGAGTACCCTCGCCCGGTTCAAGGCGCCGCGGCCGGCGGTCCTGGTGGCCACCGACATCGCGGCGCGCGGACTGGACATCGACATGATCTCGCACGTCGTCAACTACGACCTGCCGGCCGACGCGGACAACTACGTCCATCGCATCGGCCGCACCGGCCGGGCAGGCGCGGACGGCGTGGCCGTTTCGTTTTGCGATGGGGCCGAGCGGACGACCTTGCAGGCCATCCAGCGACTCACGCGGCAGACGCTCTCCGTGGAGGCACAGCCGGCCGGCATGCCCCCGGTCTCGCCGCCGCCGGCGCAGGCTGCCTCTGCCCGGAAGACGCAAACCAAGGCTGCGACCGGCCCGGCATCCTCCAAGTTCCGTCGGGTGAAGCGGCCCGAGCGCACTCGCCGCCCGGCCTTGGCCGGGGCGAAGTGGACGCCGAGCTGGTAGTGCGGCACTGTAGCATGCCACTCGCCGTTTAGCGGGCGGGCTTGCCCGCCGCGTGAGCATACTTGTTTCCGCGCACCCCACGGCGGGCAAGCCCGCCCGCTAAACGGCGGCGGGCACGTTCAAGGGGGGTTGCATTCCCCGGACGGCGGGAATAGAATAACGCTTGAAGGGTAAATCTTCCCCCTCTTTACTGACCACCGCTCAGCGACGACTCGGTCGACTCCCTTCTTCCGCAGTTCCTTATTGTGCGGAACACCCCCTCATTTCGGGAGTACGACCATGTTCCATAAAGAAATCATCCCCGACCGCGTCATTGACCAGAAGGTGAGCCGGCAACTGGCCAACCGCGGCATGCGGCCGCCGTGCCACGTGACTGGGGTGTCCAGAAGCGGCACGGTGACGTTGTCCGGCAAGATCCAGTATGAGCACCAGCGGGCCCTCTGCGTCCGAGCGGCGCACAACATCGAGGGGGTCCAGCGGGTGGTCGATCAGTTGCAGGTCATCGTAAAGGCGGCGCAGAAAGCCGCGACCTCCCTGAATAATCCGGGCTAATCCGCGTCGATCTTCTCGCCGCCGGCGATGGTCAACATCGCGTGGAACGCCTCCGGGTCGATGCTCTTGGAAAGGAACCGCACCGATCCGTCGGCAAAGGCAACGCAGAAGCCCCCGGGATGTGCGTTGCCCAGCCCGGCCAGCGGATCGTCCGGGTCATAATTCCAATCCTCGGGCTTGGTCCAGGGGACGGCCCGATCGTCATTCGCCTCGACCACCGCGATCGTGTGCGATGCGCCGTCGCTGATCTCTTTCAACTTCCGGCCCTCGGTGCCGTCGAAAAAGAACCTGACCGCTTCGCGACGTCAGCACCGATCGGGAGGCAAAGTCAAGCCAAGTCTCACGCAAAGCCGCAAAGGAAGGAGGAAGACGGCGATTGGGGGTCGTCAGCCAAGGTTCGGACCGGCCGCAAGTCCCCTCCTGTTCCTTCCTTAGCGCCTTAGCGCCTTTGCATCTTTGCGTGAAATCCCGTCCCGCCAATCGTTGCCTCTGGCTGGGCATTCTAAAAAATCCCTCCGGAACCGTCTATAACCCGGCCTCTGCCAAATTGGCACCCTCGCTCCACGCTGATTATCCCCCCGGTGGAACCCGGCCACAGCGAGTTATACCTAAAGCCTTAACATATAAATCTTTGCGTCTCGTCATGCCGATCTTGGCACACCGCTTGCAACTTCACGGTGCCAAATGCAGTCGGCTGCCAATATGGCGCTGCCATTGAACCCGACAGGAGGAATCCGCTGTGGCAAAACAGATGGTCTTTGACGACGAGGCCCGGCTGCCGCTGGCCGCCGGAGTGAGCAAGCTGGCCCGGGCCGTGGCATCGACGCTCGGACCCCGTGGACGCAACGCCGTGCTGGACAAGGGCTGGGGCGCCCCGAAGGTGACCAAGGACGGCGTGACGGTGGCCGAGGAAATCTCGCTGGACGACCCGCAGGAAAACCTCGGTGCCCAGCTCGTCAAAGAGGCGGCCTCCAAGACGAACAAGGTGGCGGGCGACGGGACCACGACCGCCACGGTCCTGGCCGAGGCCATCTACCGCGAGGGCCTCAAGATGATCGCCGCCGGGGCCGATCCGATGAGCCTTGCCCGCGGCATCCGCACCGCCACCGAGGCCGTTGCCGCGGCCGTCGGGAAGATGTCCTCCCCGATCAGCGAGAAGAACAAGAAGGAGATCATGCAAGTCGCCACCATCGCCGGCAACAACGACCCGACGATCGGGGGCGTCCTGGCCGACGCCTTCATGAAGGTCGGCAAGGACGGCGTCATCACCATCGAGGAGGGCAAGCAGGCCGAGACCACGGTCGACGTGGTCGAGGGCATGCAGTTCGACCGCGGGTTCCTCTCCCCGCACTTCGTCACGAACCAGGACCAGCAGACGGTCGAGCTCGAAAAGTGCCTCGTGTTGATCCACGAAGAGAAGATTTCCAACGCCAAGAACCTGGTGCCGCTCCTGGAAGCGGTCAGCCGGGCGAGCAAGCCGCTCTTGATTATCGCCGAGGACATCGAGGGCGAGGCCCTCGCCACGCTGGTAGTGAACAAGATGCGGGGCATCCTGCAGGTCTGCGCCGTGAAGGCCCCCGGCTACGGCGACCGCCGCAAGGCCATGCTAGGCGACATCGCCACGTTGTGCGGCGGCCAGCCGATCTTCAAGGACCTGGGCGTCCAGCTCGATTCGGTCAAGCTGTCCGACATGGGCACGGCCGAGAAGGTGCTCATCACGGCCGACGACACGACGATCGTAAGCGGCGGCGGCTCTAAGAAGGCGATCGAGGGCCGGGTCGAGCAGATCCGCAACGAGATCGAAACCACCACGAGCGACTACGACCGCGAGAAGCTCCAGGAGCGGCTCGCGAAACTCTCCGGCGGCGTGGCCCAGATCAACGTCGGAGCGGCGACCGAGACCGAGATGAAAGAGCGAAAGGTCCTGCTGGAAGACGCCAAGGCCGCTACCCAGGCGGCCCTGGAAGAGGGCATCGTGCCGGGCGGCGGCGTGGCGCTCTTGCGGTGCGAGAAGGCCGTCGATCAGCTCCAGCTCGATGGCGACGAGGCCCTGGGGGCCCGCATCCTTCGCAACGTCCTGGAGGCCCCGCTGCGGATGATCGCCGACAACGCCGGCCAGGACGGCGCCGTCGTGGTCCACCGCGTCCGCCAAATGAAAAAGAACGAGGGCTACGATGCCGACCGCGACCAGTACGGCGACATGCTCGAGGCGGGCGTCATCGACCCGGCCAAAGTCGTCCGCGCGGCGTTGGAGAACGCCGCCAGCGTCGCCGCGCTCTTGCTGACGACCTCGTGCCTGGTGACGGAAATCCCCAAGAAGCACGATGACAAGGGGCACGGCCACGGCCCGGGCGGCATGGGCGGCGGAATGGGTGGCATGGGTGGCGGAATGGGCGGCATGGGCGGCATGGGCGGAGACATGGGAGGCATGGGAGACTTTTAACGAGCGTCTCCCCTCTCCCTCCGGGAGAGGGGCAGGGGGTGAGGGCTGGGACCGACGTCTTCTCGGCCAGCCGCCCTCACCCTAACCCTCTCCCGGAGGGAGAGGGGACCGGATATAACAAATCATCCCCAACCAGTTACAGGAGAAAGACAAGACCATGGCGAAGGACATCAACTTGCGGCCTTTGGACGACCGCGTGGTACTGGAGCCCAACGAGGCGGAAGAAATGACGGCCGGCGGCATCGTCTTGCCCGACACCGCCAAGGAAAAGCCCCAGCGCGGGACCGTGCTGGCGGTGGGGCCGGGCAAGCTGCTGGACAACGGCCAGCGCGGCAAGCTGTCGGTCGCCGTCGGCGATGAAGTCATCTACGGCAAGTACTCGGGATCGGACGTGGAGGTCGACGGCCGCGACGTCAAGATCCTCCGCGAGAGCGACATCCTCGCCAAGATCGTCAAATAAACGGGGACTGTCCCGATTTTCGTTCGACGAAAATGGGACTGTCCCCTTCTGGAACATTCACCCCTTCATGAAGGACCGCCAACGTGGCAAAACAACTGCTGTACGAAGACCAGGCCCGGAACCGTTTGCTCCGGGGTGTCGATAAGCTCGCCGACATTGTCGCCGTGACGCTCGGCCCGACCGGCCACAACGTCATCCTCGACAAGTCCTACGGCGGCCCGACCGTCACCAAAGACGGAGTGACGGTGAGCAAGGAAGTGGAGTTGGAGGACCGCTTCGAGAACATGGGGGCCAAACTGGTGAACGAGGTCGCGTCGAAGACCTCGGACATTGCCGGCGACGGCACGACGACGGCCACGGTCCTGGCCCGCGCGATCTTCCGCGACGGACTGCGGAACATCACGTCGGGGGCGAACCCCACGGCGGTGCGGCGGGGCATCGACAAGGCGGTCGACGCCGCGGTGACGCAGCTCCGCTCGATGGCCAAGCCCATCTCCGGCCCCGAGGACATCGCCCACGTCGGCGCCATCAGCGCCAACAACGACCCGGCGATCGGCCGGCTCATCGCCGAGGCGATGGAGAAGGTGGGCAAGGACGGCGTCATCACCGTCGAGGAAGGCAAGACGGCCGAAACCACCTACGAGATCGTCGAAGGCATGCAGTTCGACAAGGGCTACCTCTCGCCCTACTTCATCAACCGGCCGGCCGAGATGGACTGCCTGCTGGAGAACGCCGTCATCCTGATCCACGAGAAGAAGATCGCCAATATCCGCGACCTCATCCCGCTGTTGGAGAAGACGGCGCAATCGGGAAAGCCGCTCTTGATCATCGCCGAGGACGTCGAGGGCGAGGCCCTGACGACCCTGGTGGTCAACAAGCTCCGGGGCGTGCTCCAGGTGGCGTCGATCAAGGCGCCGGGCTTCGGCGACCGCCGCAAGGCCCTCCTGGGCGACATCGCCGTGCTGACCGGCGGCACGCTCATCAGCGAGGACCTGGGCATGAAGCTCGAAAACTTGACCCTGGAGCATCTCGGCCGCGCCAAGAAGATTACGATCGACAAGGATTCGACCACGATCGTCGAGGGGGCGGGGAAGCCCTCGGACATCAAGGCCCGCATCGAGCAGCTCAAGCGGCAGATCGAGTCCACCGAGAGCGACTACGACCGCGAGAAGTTCCAGGAGCGGCTGGCGAAGCTCGCCGGGGGCGTGGCCGTGATCTCGGTCGGCGGCAGCACGGAGGCCGAGATGAAGCAGACGAAGGCCCGCGTCGAAGACGCCCTGCACGCCACCCGCGCCGCGGCGGAGGAGGGCGTGCTGCCGGGCGGCGGCGTGGCCCTCTTGCGGTGCCGCGAGGCGGTCGAGAAGGCCCGCGGCTCCGCCCGCGGCGACGAAAAAATCGGCGTGGACATCGTCCGCAACTCGCTGACCGCGCCGATCAAGCAGATCGCCGAGAACAGCGGCACCGACGGCTCCGTCGTCGCCGACGAGGTCAGCCAGAAGGCCGAGAACATGGGTTACGACGCCTGCACCGGCAAGTACGTCGACATGCTCAAGGCCGGCATCATCGACCCCCTGAAGGTCGTGCGTACGGCCCTGCAGAACGCGGCCAGCATCGCCGGCCTCATGCTGACCACCGAGACGCTGGTGACCGACTTTGAAAAAGACGACAAGAAAAAGGTGATCGAGGGGGCCGTGCGGTAAGTTAAGGAGGAAGGATAAAGGAGAAAGGACGAATGCGGAATGTTGTTCATCCCCTAATCCCTTGATCCTTCATCCTTTATCCTTCATCCTTTATCTGCGGGGCCGCCTCGGCAGGGGCGGCCCCGTTTTTTCATCGGCCAAGTAGGCTAGAATATGGTAGTGATGGCCGAGAAACGCGACTACTACGAAGTGCTCGGGGTCGACCGCTCCGCCACCCGGGACCAAATGGCCGAGGTGTACCGCAAGCTCGCGATGCGGTACCATCCGGACCGCAACCCGGGCGACGAGGCGGCCGTGGCCAGGTTCAAGGAGGCCGCCGAGGCCTTCGAGGTGCTCAGCCATCCGGAGAAGCGGGCGCAATACGACCGGTACGGTTTCGCCGGCCTGGGGGCTGGCGCCCCGCAGTTCCGCGACGTCGGCGACATCTTCGAGGCCTTTGGCGATATCTTCGGCGAGGGGCTTTTCGGCGACCTCTTCGGCGGCCGGCGATCGCGGCGGCCGCACAAGGGCGAAGACGTCCAGTGCGTCGTCACATTGGACCTTACCGAGGCGGCCAAGGGGGCCGTCAAGATCATCCAGTTCGACCGGCGCCAGGCGTGCGAGACCTGCGGCGGCAGCGGGGCCAAGCCCGGCAGCCGCCCGGAAACGTGCCCCTATTGCGGCGGTAGCGGCCGGGTCGTCCAGCGAAGCGGCTTTTTTTCCGTGCAGACGGGCTGCCCATCCTGCCGCGGGGCGGGACAGGTTATCCGCGAGCCCTGCTCCGCCTGCCGCGGCAGCGGCCTGGTCAAGCACCGGGTCAGCCGAAAGGTCAATATTCCTGCCGGAGTCGAGACGGGCAACCAGGTCCGCCTGGACGGCGAGGGCGAGCCGAGCGCCAACGGCGGCCCCCGGGGCGACTGCTACTGCGGCATTCAGGTGGCCGAGCATCCCCTGTTCCACCGCGAAGGCCGCGACCTCGTCTGCCAGGTCCCCATCACGTTCAGCCAGGCGGCCCTGGGGACCACGATCGACGTCCCGACGCTCGCCGGCCCCGAGCCGCTGGTGATCCCCGCCGGCACCCAGCCCGGTGATGTGTTCACGCTCCGCGGTCGCGGGATGCCGGACCTCCGGCGGCGCGGGCGGGGCGACCTGCACGTGCAGGTCTACGTCGAGGTGCCCAAGCGGGTCTCGCCCCGCTGCGAGGAGCTCCTGCGGGAGTTGGCCGACATCGAAAACACCGACGTAACCCCGAAACGCAAGAGTTTCTTCGAGAAGATCAAGCAGTATTTCCAACAGGGGCCAGGGGACAGGGATTTAGGGATTTAGGGATTTAGGGGTTTGGGGATTTGCGGATTCGTTTAGCGGGCGGGCTTGCCCGCCGCGTCAGGGATTTCGGATCAGGGATTAGCGGCCAGGGGGTGCGGGAGGGATTTGGCATGGCAAACGATCGGGCGGATCAGGATCCTGAGACGGGCGCGGACGCCCGGACGCCGGAAGAGGACAACCTCTTGGACCAGCTACGGGCCGACCTCGAAGAGGCCAAGGACCGCGTCCTGCGGAGCCAGGCCGAGCTGGACAACTATCGCAAGCGGGCGGCCCGCGAAATCGACGAACACCGCCGCTTCGCCAACCTGCCCCTCCTGCGCGACCTGCTGCCCGTGCTGGACAACCTGGAGCGGGCCATCGCGGCCGCCGAGACGGCCCAGGATGTCGCCGGACTGCTGGAAGGCGTCAAGCTGGTGGACAAGCAGTTCGAGGACGTGCTCACGCGGCATCACTGCGTGCGGATTCCCACCCTGCACCAGCCGTTCGATCCGAACCTGCACCACGCGATCTGCCAGCAGCCGACCGACGAATTCCCGCCGGATACTGTAGTCCTGGTGTCGCAGCCCGGCTTCCTGTTGCACGACCGCGTGGTGCGGCCCAGCCAGGTGATCGTCTCCACCTCGAAGGAGGCCGTTGAGCCCGCGGATTGAATAGTTCCTTGCACGGCGGGCAAGCCCGCCCGCTAAACGACCCGCCAAATGAGAAGGTGTATCCATGCCCAGTCTATTCGGTCACGAGTTCCGGCAATGGCTCGTCGCGGCCGCTGTCGTTTCGGCGGCGTCGTCGGTTCTTCCGGTTCGGCCCGCCGGCGGCGAAGAGCCCGCTGCCAAGCCGGCGGCCAAATCGCAGTCCGACCCGTTCGCCGTCCCGGACGGCACGCCCGAAGCGCTGCTCAAATACATCGAAGAGTTGAAGCTCGAGCGGCCGACCGCCGATAGCCGGGAAGTCGTCCGGGACTTCGTGAAGAAGCAGAGCGGCGCCCTGCTGACGGCCGCCGACAAGATCCTGGCCGCCAAGCCCAACGCCGAGCAGGCCAAGGCCGCCGTCCAATACAAGCTCATCGCGCTGGGAATGCTCGGTCGGCTCGGCGATCCCGACGCCGAGAAGAAGCTCGCGGCCATGCCGGACGAGTTGACCAAGGCGGGCTACAAGGCGCTGGTGCGGGACGTCCGCATCGAGTTGCTGGCCCAGCAGCTCCGGCGAATCGACCCGGCGGACGCCGAGGATTTCGCCAAGCTCCTCGACGAGATCAAGACGTTCCTGGCCGAGGGGCCGTTGGACCCCGGCGACGCCCACCTGGCCGTCGAGACGGCCATGGCCGCCGAGGCCAGCGGCGACGCGCGGCTGGGCGAGCGAACCTACGCCGAAATGGCCAAGATCCTCGCCAAGAGCGACGATCGCGCCATTGCCAAGCTGGCGGCCACGCTGCGGGGGGCCGCCCGCCGCCTCGGGCTGGTGGGCAAGCCCTTCTCCCTCCAGGGAACCACCGTCGAAGGCAAACCGCTGGATTGGAAAAAGTACGCCGGCAACGTCGTCCTCGTCGATTTCTTCGCCACCTGGTGCGGGCCCTGCCGGGAGGAAATGCCCAACATCCAGGAAAACTACGACGCCTACCATGCCCGCGGCTTCGACGTCGTCGGCGTCAGCGTCGATCACGACCGCAACGCCCTGGACGACTTCCTCAGCGAGCACAAGCACCCGTGGACCGTCCTCCTCGACGCCACGGAGGCCGCCGGGACCGACCAATCGCTGGCCACCTACTACGGGATCATCGGCATTCCGCAGACCATCCTCGTCGGGAAGGACGGGAAGGTCGTGACCCTGGCGGCCCGCGGCCCGGACCTCCGCCGCGAGCTGGAGAAACTCCTCGGGCCGGTGAAAGAGAAGGCCAAGGAGAAGGATTAGAAGCTAGGGGCCGCGGGCCGCTTGCCGCTTCGCACCGCAGGCTCCGCACCGGCGATTCCGCATCACGGCGGCGGCTCTTCCGCCGCCTCGCGCGGCGGGGCCTCCTCCTCGCGCTCGTACGGCAGCCCGTAACGCTCGTCGAGCCAGCGACCAAGGTCCGCCAGCCGGCATCGCTCGCTACAGAAGGGCAAGGCCGGACTCTTGTCCGGCTCGAACGTCCGGCCGCAAATGGAACACCGAGCCTGGGCCATGCCGAGCTAATCCTTCCCCCTGCCGGCCTTTCCCTTGTCCTTGCCTTTGTCCGGCCCCTCCGTGGTCTTGCCGGGCGAGCCCTCCGATGTTGCCTTGCCGGTCTTCCCCTTGTCCTTGCCCTGGCTCGGGCCCTCCGATGCCGGACCGGCCGCCTTGTCCGCCGCGGCCGCCTTCTTGTACGACTCGCTCCGGTAGTCGGTCGTGTAGAAGCCGGAACCCTTGAACATGATCGCGGCCCCGGGCCCGATCAGCCGCCGAAGCTTCAAGCGGCCGCACTCCGGACACTTCCGCTGCGGAGCCGCCGTGATCGATTGGAACAACTCGAACTCGTGGTCGCAAGCATCGCACTTATAATCATAAGTCGGCATGAATACTCTCCCTCACACGATCTCCCGCATGCCGGCCAGCCCCAACGGCTCCCGGCTGGCGAACGGCTCGCCGTAACGTCGCCCGATCGACCATCCCCATGTCGCCGCCTGGTCGCGGAGCCGGTCGAGAAACGCCGGCGACTCGTCCGCCCGGCCCTCGATGAACTGGCTGCGGTAGCACGCAATCGCCGCAAGCTTCCGCTCCCAGAACTCGCTGATGTCCAGCACAAAGGCCGGCTGCGGCACCAGTCGCAAATGGACGCAATAGTAATAGAATATCCGCTCGGGCCAGTGCGGTTCGCCGGGCATATCGCTCTTGGTGAGCTTCGCCCAGAACCGGGCGGCCTCGATCAACTGCGTGGCCGCCACGTGGTCCGGATGGGCGTCGATCCAGTAGGGGGCGAATATCCACCGTGGCCGGGTCTGCCGGAATACGCCCGCCAGTTTCGCCCGCGCCCTCAGGCTCGGCTCCAGGCTCCGGTTGGGCAGCCCCAGGTTCTCCCGCCAGTCCAACCCCAGGACGGCCGTTGCCCGCGCGGTTTCGCCGGCCCGAATCTCCGGGGACCCGAACGGGGTCGGCTCTCCGTCGGTCAGATCGAGCACCCCGACGGAGTATCCCTGGGCCTTCAGTCGCAAAATGGCGCCGCCCATCCCCAGTTCGGCATCATCCGGATGGGGGGATACGACAAGGATATCGAGCATGGCAGGACCTTTCCAACCAATGTTGCCGCCGGGACGGGTTTGGTCAAGGGGAGTAGGTCCCGCTTGCCGAGCGGGACGAACGGGAGTAGGTCCCGCTTGCCGAGCGGGACGAACGGGAGTAGGTCCCGCTTGCCGAGCGGGACGAACGGGAGTAGGTCCCGCTTGCCGAGCGGGACGAACGGGAGTAGGTCCCGCTTG
>JBEKCP010000027.1:0-22213 GCA_050014815.1 Thermoguttaceae bacterium
GATGCTCGCGGGGGCGACTTTTTTTACAACTCAGGGTTGGCATCGCCCCGGCGGGGCGGCCGCCGGCCCTCCAGGCCCAGTAGGTGCGGCTGCATCGGCGGCGAGGTGACTTCCAGTGACCTCGGCTCTGGCAGCGGCTTCTGGGGGCCGTTTGTCGCACGTTTCCCCGGGAAGTCTGGGAACTCAGCCCGAGAACTTCATAAGTGCCGTGCCTCTCGGCGGTTATGTGCATTTGGCAGCGTTCTCGCCTCAGAACCGAAAACACGGGGAAAACCGCTGAAAATCGGCGGTGACGGGTGTCCGTGACACCTGGGCGGCCACGGCCAGCGGGAGCAGGCTGTGCTCATCGTGATCCCACCGGGGCTATCCCAATATTGCAGCAGATGGAGACCGCCTGTATCGTCAAGTGGTCGGGCCCACTGTGACAATATACACTTGGGCCGTTGACAAATATCATTGATTGTCAATATAATCACGGAATCCCAAGGAAACCAGCGGTTAATCCTGATGAATCAGACCGATCGGCAAGCAGCGATTATCAAGCAACTCGACTCTGCCGGGGCGTGTTCCTACCAGGATCTGGCCGCGTTGTTCGGCGTCTCGGAGATGACCATCCGGCGCGACGCCGACAAACTCGTCCAGCAGAGGAGTGTGATCAAGACATTGGGCGGTCTGCAGACGGCGCACGCCCCCGGGCACCTCTATGAATCGGCCGTCCAGCAGCGGTTGCCGCTTCACCGGCGGGAGAAGGAACTGATTGCGGTCGAAGCGGTCCGACAGATCAAGCCTCCCCTTACGGTATTCCTGGACGGTAGCACAACCTGCCTCGTCCTGGCGAGACACCTGTGCAGAGAACCGCCGGGAATGACGGTTGTGACCCATTCCGGGCTGGTATGCCTGGAGTTCGGGCCGGCTCCGGGCCACACGGTTCTGAGCTTGGGCGGGCAGTTCGACCCGGCCAGTGCGTGCTTCGTCGGCCCCGCAGCAGAAGAATCGGCGCGGCGGTTCTTCGTCGACATCGCGTTTCTCTCGACCAAAGGCTTCTTGCCAAAGGAGGGCACCTTTGAGTCGTCGATCGCCACCTTCCGCATCAAACAACTCATTGCCGAGCAGGCCGATCGAGTGGTGCTTCTAGCGGACCACTCGAAGTTTGGGCAACGCGCGCTCTGCAAAGTGTTGGACATCGAGCAGATTGACGAGGTCATTACGGATCAGCCTCCCGTGCCCGCTGATCTGGCAGTGTTGCAGGACCGCGGCGTGGACGTGCGGATCGCCGCAGAGATGCGCCCGGCAGAGGAGGATGCCTGCCATGCCACTTGAACCGGCTGCCCAGCTCCTGACGCATGCGAGGCGGAATCGCTTCGCCGTGGGCTACTTCGAGTCGTGGGACGTGGCATCGCTGGAAGGCGTGATCGACGCGGCCGAGCAAGTCCGCGCTCCGATCATCATCGGCTTCAACGGGGAGTTTCTGTCGCGAGGCGACCGATGTCCGCCCGTGCGGCTCGATTGGTACGGCACCCTGGCGCGGGCGGCCGCCGAATCGGCCAAGGTTCCGTGTGCAGCCATGTTCAATGAATGTCCGCTGGACGGTTGGGTGGAACACGCCACGCGTGCCGGATTCAATCTGGTCATGCTGGCGGACGCCGCGGCCAGCTATGGCGACCTCGCGCGACGAGTGACGGAACTGGTGGACATCGCGCATCCGCGAGGCGTGGCGGTGGAAGCGGAACTGGGCCTGCTGCCGTCCGGTACAGGAGACCACGGCGACGCGGCAGGCTCCCTCACCGATCCGGAGCTTGCGGCGGCCTTCGTGCGGGAAACGGGCGTGGACGCACTGGCCATCAGCGCCGGCAACGTGCATGTGCTGCTGGACGGCCAGCGCGAACTCGATCTGCCGCATCTCGCCGCCATCGCTCAGCAGGTGGACGTTCCGTTGGTCCTTCACGGTGGCAGCGGCATCGAGCCGAACTCCCTGGGCAAGGCCATCGGCCTGGGGGTGGCCAAGGTCAACTACGGGACGTACCTGAAACAGCGATGCTTGGCCGCGTGGCGGCGGGCGCTCGCCGCCGCGCAGACGACTCCGCATCAGACACTGGGCAACGGCGGCGAAGCCGACTTGATAGTCATCGGCCGGCGGGCCGTACGCGAGGCAGTGCTTCAACGCATCGGGGCCTTGGGCTGCTGTGGGAGGGCCTAGCAATGGCACAAGTGGGATGTGCAGGAATCCTGGTGGCCGATACCTTCTGTGGGCCGATGAATCGCTTGCCGCTGGCTGGCGAGTTATTGGCGATCGATCGCATGCCGTCCATGGCGGGCGGCTGCGCAGCCAACGTGGCCATCGATCTCGCCAAGCAGGGGATTGCCTCGGAGGTTTGCGGTTGTGTCGGCGCCGACCCGGACGCCGAAGTGCTTCTCAAGAACCTGCAAACGGAGCAGCAGATATCGCGGTTGTTCGATTGCGGCGTGGGAACGGTCGTCATCACCCACGGCAGCGAGGGATCGGTGGCTGCGCAAGGCCGGCAGCGATGGCGAGCCGAGACGTACCGCGTGAACAGCATCGACCCCTCCGGGTCCGGCGATGCTTTCGCCGCCGGGGTGATCGCCGGCATCCTCCGCCGCTGGGACATGGCTGCAACGCTGCGTTATGCCGCCGCATTGGGTGCATCGGCGACTACGGCGATCGGTACGACCGATGGAGTGTTCGATTCCGAGCAGGCCGCGGCGTACGTGGGCCAACACGACTTGCACGTCGCTCGTTCGGAACGGGAGGAAGTCTGAGATGCGATTTGAAATGAAGATGCCGGACCTTGCAACGACCGAGTCCGAGATCCGCATCGTCCGGTGGCTCGTCCAACCGGGCCAAAAGGTCGATCGCGGCCGGCCGCTGGTGGAGGTCGAAACCGACAAGGCAACGATGGAAGTCGAATCCGTGGCCAGCGGCGTCTTGACGGAGGTGCGTGCCCAGGTGGATGACGAGGTGTTGGTGGGACAGGTGATCGGCGTGCTGGAAGTCGAAGGCCCGCCGCCGGAAGCCGCCTGTGTCGAACCTTCGAGCGATTCGGCGGCCGTAGCGTCCGCGGCCGTGTTGCCTACTGCAGTCGCGGCAACCGCTCTGCCGGCCCCGGTCGCGGGTCGTGCATGCGGCATGTTTGCCCGCAACCGGACGGCGGCTGCCACTCCGGCCGCGCCCGGCGCCGGCGTTGCGCTCAGCGTCGCCCAGCGCACCGCGGCCAGGCGGTTGCAGGAGAGCAAGCAGACCGTCCCGCACTTCTATCTCCAGACCAGTGCCAACGCTTCGGCCATGGTGGCGCGCCGCCAGGCCGCCGAACCCGTCAAGCCGGCATGGGACGCGTTCTTCGTGCTTGCCGTTGCGAGGGCCATCGGCCGGTTCGACCGGTTCCAGTGCCGTTTCGACAGTGAGCGATTGGCGCCGGCCGGGTGCGACGCGATCGGCGTAGCGATCGATCTGGACGGCGAGTTGTACGTGGTTCCGGTTGCTTCGCCGGCCACCAAGACCGTGGAGAACATCTCGGACGAGATTCGCCGCGGCGTGGAGTGGCTGCAAAGCGGCGATCCGGAGGCCCGGCGAATCCGCCCGGCCCTCATGACGGTGACCAACCTCGGCGTCTGCAACGTCGAGAGCTTCATTCCCATCATCAATCCGCCGGAGGCGGCGATCTTGGGCGTCGGCCGAGTGATGCCCACGCCCGTGGCGCGCGACGACGGGCGGGTCGCCGTCGAGCACCGCGTGACGCTCACCTTGAGCGCGGATCACCGTATCGTCAGCGGGAAGTACGCGGGGAGTTTCCTCGGCGCGATCATCAAGGAACTGGAGTCGATGTAGTCAAAGGGTACAACGTGAGCACAGCGCAAGAATCTTCTCAAGTTCCCACCGGGCAATCGGCTCCGTACCAGCGGGAGTTCCTTCTCCACCTCTACGAACGTATGGCGCTGATTCGGCAATTCGAGGACGGCATCAAGTTCCTCTTCCTCGAGGGGAGCATGCCGGGCACGATCCACCAGTGCCAGGGGCAGGAGGCGACCGCCGTCGGCATGTGCTCCGCACTGCGTGGAGACGACTTCATCACCTCCACTTTCCGCGGCCACGGCCATGCGCTGGCCAAGGGGCTGAGCGTGCAAGAACTGCTCGACGAGCTTTTCGGGGCGGAAACGGGCTGCTGCCGGGGCAAGGGCGGCAGCATGCACGTGGGGAACATGGCCAAGGGGATGGTCCCCGGTATCGCCATTGTCGGCGGGGGCATCCCGCTAGCCACCGGCATGGCGCTGGCCTTTCGGATGCAGAAGACCGACCAGATGGTGGCCTGCTTCTTCGGCGACGGCGCGGTGGCCGAGGGCGCGTTCCACGAAGGCGTCAACATGGCCGCCATCTGGAACCTGCCGGTGATCTTCGCGTGCGAGAACAACCTCTACGGGGCCAGCACGCACGTCTCCAAGGTGATGTGCGACACGCATATCGCCCGCCGGGTCGCCAGCTACGGATTGCGCACGCAGCAACTCGATGGCAACGACGTGCTGGCCGTCTACGAAGCGGCCCAGGCCGCCGTCGCCGATTGCCGGGCAGGCCGGGGGCCCGTCTTTCTGGAAATGCTGACCTACCGGCGAACCGGGCACTCCCGGCGAGATCCTTGCCACTATCAGCCGAAGGAGGAGCGCGAGACGTGGGCCGCCCGGGATCCGATCGAGCGCTTCGCCGACTCGCTGAGGGGCCGCGGCCTGATCGACGACGCCGGCTTGCGGGCGATCCATGCCCGCCTCGCCGCGGAGTTTCGGGTGGCCGTCGAAAAGGCCCGGCGAGCGCCGCCCCCGGCCATGGAGGAATTGACAACCGACTTGTGGGCTTGAACTTTGAGGAGTGAGGATGACGAAGCGTCTGGGAATTGCCGAGGCCCTCCGCGAAGCGATTGGCGAGGAAATGGAGCGCGATCCGCGCGTGTTCTGCATCGGCGAGGACATCGCGGTGCCCGGCGGGTGGGGTGGCGCGTTCACGGTCACGCTCGGCCTCGAAAAGCGGTTCCCCGACCGCATGATCAACACGCCCATCGCGGAACTGGGGTTTTTCGGCGTCGCGTGCGGTGCCGCCATGATGGGTCTGCGCCCCATCGTCGACGTTCAATACGGCGACTTCCTGCTCTTGGCGTTCGACCAGATTGTCAACAACATCGCCAAGATGCGCTACATGTCGGGCGGGCAGGTCAAGGTGCCGCTGGTCATGCGGGCCCCGGTCGGCGCCACCGGCCGCGGCAGCCAGCACGCCCAGAACGTCGAACGCTATCTGGCCGGCGTGCCGGGAATCAAGATGGTTGCGGTCTCGACCGCCTACGACGCCAAGGGAATCCTCAAGGCAGCCGTCCGCGACGACAACCCCGTGATGATCATCGAGCACAAGCTCTTGTACGGATCGAAGGGGGTGCGGGCCGAGAGCGGCGCGGTCGACGCCACCAGCGACATTCCCGACGAAGACTATGTCGTGCCACTGGGCACGGCCGCGGTCCGCCGCGAGGGCGCCGACGTGACGATCCTCGGCTGGCTGCTGATGGCACATTACGCGATGGACGCCGCGCGACTGTTGGCCGCCGAGGGCGTCGCCGCCGAGGTGATTGATGTGCGGAGCCTGGCGCCGGTCGATTACGAAATGATCGGTGCCTCGGTGAAGAAGACGGGGCGGGTCGTCATTGTCGAGGAGGGCCCGAAGACCGGATCCGTCAGCGCGGAAATCGCCGCCAGCATTCTGGAGCGATTCGGAGAATACCTCCGCTGCCCGATTCGCCGCGTAGCATCCGCCGACGTGCCCGTGCCGTTCGCGCCGGTCCTGGAGAATGCCTACCGTCCCGATGTGCCGCGAATTGTTGCGGCGGCGCGAGACGTTATGTCCTACTGAGCATCGATCGACTTCAGGCTCGCCGTAAATGGCTGAACCCATGTCAAACAAGAAGAAAGAAGGCCCTCAGGTGGCGATGCGACCCGTGATTGTGATAGCCGTTGTTATGGCTGGAAGGATCGCCGCCGCGACCGCCGCAGCCCCCCCCGACGAGAAGCCCTGGCGCGAGCCGGGGCAGATCGTGACCGCAGACTATCTCACCAGCGGCGCGCTCCGCTATTCGGCCGAGGGGCGGGAGATCGTGGGGCGAAATCGGACGTGCTTCAACAATCGGCCGATGTATTGCGAGCATCCCAGTGCGGCCTGCGACCGTAACCCGCCGCTCTTCCGTCACGGCTGTATGGCGTTCTACATCGACTTCACCGGTTGGCGGGTGATCTGCGGCTCGACGGCGCTGGGGTGGCACGATCGCGTGCAAGGCAACGCCGCGCGCGTGCTGACGCGCGGCGCACCGCGTGGCCGCGTGGGCATGTACAACACCTGGTCGCAGTTCTTCGATCAGACCATACGCGGCTGGCGATGGACGGCAGACCCCGAGATGGAGAGACTCCTTCGCCCCAATGTCGAGCAATGGCTGAAATGGGCAAGGGAATCCTTCGATCCGGATGACGACGGCCTTTATGAGAGTTACATCAACACGCTGCCGAGCGATTCGGTGTGGTACAACGGCGGCGGCAGCGTGGAGGAATCCGCGTATGTCTACTACGGCCACCTCGCGGCCCGTGATATGGCGCGGCGCGCCGGCGACGCCGCGGCGGCCCAACGCCATCAGGCGCAAGCCGACAAGATTCAGCGCGCCCTTCGTGACGTGCTCTGGATCAAGGACCGCGGTCACTTCGGGCTCTATGTCGAGCAGGGCGGGCACAAACGCGTTCACCCCGATGCCTGGGTCTACAGTGAGTTCCTGCCGATCGACGCGGGCATGACCGCGCCCGAGGAAGCCTTGCAGGCGCTCTACTACACGGAGTGGGCGCTGGAGCGGATTGGTTTGCCATTTGGAGGCGTGCTGTGCCAACCGTCGAATTGGGTGCCGTCGAAATGGTCGGTCCGCGACATCTTCAACGGCGACCTGTGGCACCTGGCATTGGCCCATTTCCAGACCGGTCTGGCCGATGAGGGATGGGATCTGTTGCTGGGCGCGCTGCTCGAAACCGCGTACGCCGGCGCGGTCCCCGGCGGGTTCAGCCACATCGGCGCAGGCACGGATTTCTCGGATTGCAAAGACATGTTTGCCCGGGCGGTGGTCGAGGGCCTATTCGGCTACGACCCGGACTATCCCAACGGACTTGTGCGCATGCGGCCGGCGTTCCCCTCCGCCTGGCCGAGAGCCTCCATCAAGACGCCCGACTACGCCTTCGATTACCGCCAGGCCGGTGCGGCCGACACCTATCGCCTGACGCTCGCCAAAGAGGCCGAGGTGGATTTCCGCTTACCCGTACGCGCCCGGAAGGTGCAGCGAGTCACGCTCGGCGGTCAGGCGGTTGAGTGGAACGCTGAAGCGGGATTCGGTTGCACGTGGATTCGCTTGCGCGTGTCCAAGACCAAGGTGGCCGAGGTCGTAATCGAGTTGACCGACCGACTGCCGCAACACGCCGCGGTTGCGGTAGAGGGAAAGGTCGGCGACGAGATTCGTCTGCCCGCGCCGCGCGGGCAGATCGTCCGTTGGCAGGATTTTCACGCAGCCGTCTCAGGTGCCAAAGCAGAAGGCGCAACGATCGTAGGCCGACTGGCGCAGAAACCCGGATACCACCTGCTCCTCGCCGACGTGCAGATCGGGAGTCTGCCGCAGCGGCAGGTCTTCAAGATCCATATCACCGATCCGGACGCGGACGCCAAAGCGGCCGCGCGGACGCCGCGAGAATCGCCGAAAGACGGCAACTGGGAATGTCTGGACCTGAGCGGGTTGTACAACGGCGACGTGCGGACGATCTTCAAGCAACAGTACGTTTCGCCACGGCCGAAGACCGTCTCGGTGCGGTTGGCGACCGATGCCTACTCGCCCTGGACCTTCCCGTACTGGGGCAACAAGGCGTCTCCGATCGACTTGTCGAATCTGCCCAAACTGACGCAGGCGCGGGGCCGGATCATGACGCCGCAGAACGTGCCGTTCGCGGACTTTCCCGAAGACAAGAACATCGCGTTCACGTCGCTCTGGGACAACTGGCCGCGCTCGGTCAGCATGCCCGTGGGCAAATCGGCCGAAGCGGTATGGTTGCTGATCTGCGGCTCCACCAACCCGATGCAGTTGCGGATCGCCAACGCCGAGGTGCGATTCAAGTACGCTGACGGACAGATCGAGAAGCTGGAGTTGGTGCCGCCGCTGAATTTCTGGTCGTTGGCGTCCTGGGGCGGCTTGGACTACAGTTACCAGACGGACGCCTTCGCCCTGCCCCCGCAGCCCCCGCCGATGGTGCAACTCGGCAAGGAGTGCCGGGCGATGGTGCTCTCCTGGACGTTGCGGCCGGGCGCCACACTGAAGGAAATCGAGTTGGAGGCGATGTCCCAGGAGGTCGTGATCGGCCTGATGGGCGTCAGCTTGATGAATGCGGGCAGGTGAAGGAATCGCACATGAACGGGATCCTGAAGTGTATGGTGGCAGCGACGAGTCCAGCCGCATTGCTGGCCGTCATTCTGGCCTCAGGGGGCGAAGCCTTGGCCCTTCCGACCATCGACACGCCCGACCGCAACATTGCCGAGGTGTTCCGAGGCAACTGGGAGAACACGCTCAAGCCCTGCAAGATACAGGACGACGATCCTCGCAAGAGGCCGTGGATGGTCGATGTCGGCAACCACTACCCGGGTTGGTACTGCGGCATCGACGTCAAGTACCAGACCCGGGCCTACCTGTTCTGCGAGAAGAACTTGCCGTTGGTTCTGACCGGCTGGCAGCACACGATCCAGTTCTGTCGCCTGCCCAATGGGGGTATCCAATCAACGGAGGTAAGAGGCAACCCGGGCACGCTCTTCCCCTTCCGGTCGAGTGATGGCACGACGATCGCGTATCCCCTGCGGGCGTCCGGAACCATCGACCTGCTGCTTATCGGCGACATGATCTTCCGTTTCTCGCAGGACAAGACCTGGCTGAAAGAGAATATCGAGCACATGCGCGGCGCCGCCCGCTGGCTGGAGGGCTGGATCGACGACCAGGGAATGCTGGACAGTGGCGATTACGACCATGACTCCCTCATGCGGCGCGGAACTGACGGCACGGCCCAGGCCTCCGCGTATATGGCCTTCCGGAAGCTGTCGGCTTTGGAGAACGTACTGGGTGAGAGCACGCATCGCGACCATTGGGATCGAGTGGCAAACCGGTTGGCCGCCGGGGCGAAGAAACACCTCTGGGCGCCGGATCTCGGCTACTTCTACGAGTTCGCCGAGGCCAACAACGTCGCCCGCAGCGACCGGTTGGGTTCGATCGGGGGCGCAAGTTCCGAGTACGATGCAAAGCATGCCGCAGCAAAGGCCATCGACGGCGTCTTGGGCTATGGTTGGGACGCCGCCGGCGTGGGGGCAGCGGGCGGACAGAGTGAATGGGCGGCCAAGGACGAGACGGTCGGCGCATGGATCCAGGTGAATCTCAAGACGCCGACGGCCGTCAACCGAGTGATCTTGTACAACCGGCAGGCCCCCCCGGTGAAACCGTGCGAAACGTTCGTCTCCGGGCGCCTGGATTTCAGCGACGGTTCCAGCGTGCCGGTGCAATTCAACCCCGGCCTCGGTTCCCGCGCCGTCGCGGCGTTCGAGTCGCGAACCGCAAGTTGGGTGAAGTTCACCGGGACGGTTGTCGAGGATGCATCCGAGTAAGGGCCCCGGATGGCGCCTTGACTCGGTCAGTTCGACCAGATGAGCGACCAATCGAAAGAAAAAAATGAAACAGGAGACGAAGATCATGAAACGAGCAACGAAGCGTTCAATCTTGCTCTGCCTGGTCCTGGCGCCGTGGTCCGGCGGGCTCCGGGCCAGTGACGGGCCGGACCGGGTGTTCGATAAGCCGGCGCCCATCGGCATGGCCGAACTGGCCAAACGAACGACCACGGGTGTTTCCGCCGTCGAGGTGAACGACTACGCACCCGGCCGCTACACGGGCGCACTCACCCCCAGCCCGCCGCACGCGGACCTGAATGCCAAGAAGGCGGTCATTGTCTCCTGGAAGGATCATGCCCATCGCTTTGTCTTCAGTCACGAATGCAGTTATTGTCCGTTCCTTGAGCTGCCCAGCGGCGCCGGGATGTGCAACCAGTTCTTTGAGGGCAACCTGGGCGACGCCGAACTGTTCAACAATCCGGGCCGGAAGGAACGGAGCAGTTTCGTGGATGTCATCCAGAGCGGGCCGCAACGCGTCTGGGTGCGGTGGACGTACTTCTGCGTCAACATGAAGGACGATGTAAAGCCCCGACTCCGTGGGACGGAGGATTACTTCGCTTATCCGAATGGGCTCGTCTTGCGCCGTATGACCTACGCGAGCCTTATGCCGGGCGAGATCATCGGCTACAGCACGCAACCTGTCGAACTCTTCGGTATCGCGCCGGCGGGCGCGACGCTCAAAGACATGTTCACGGCCGACGAGAAACAGCAGGATTTTCGCGTCCTGACGGCGCTGGATCTATACTCGCCGAAGCGATACGACATCTTCTGGGATGAGAAAGGCAAGGTTCGGCGCGAGGGCGACGACGCCACACTCGCGGCAATCTCGCGCTCGGACGGCTGCGCCTTGGTCATACCATTCCGCGAGAAACTGCTCTTCGCCGTGCAGGGCAAGGCCAGCGGCTTTCCCGGCGAGAGGAACCAGTTGATCGATCACTGTACGAAGGGGGCCGAGGGCGGCTCGGAGTGGGGAGCCGGGCGATGGGACCATTGGCCAATCGGCTGGCTGAACTCACAGACGTCGCACTGGAAGCCGGGTTCGCCCTATGCCTACAGTTTCGGTTCAATCGGGCAGTTCTTCGTCCCGGAAGGCAAGCGGATCAAGTCGTTCTGGAAGGACTACTCGGAATTGTGCAAGGACATGGAGCTGAACCGCTGGACCGAGCGGCGAGTATTCTACGTGTTGCTCGGCGCGGCACGCGACTGGGACGATGTGCGCCGCATTGGGCGCGACTGGCTCGACAAGGGCGCGGACTGCGCCCGCCCGGAAAGCATCGCCGGGCTGAAATGAAAGGATGAATGTATGAACATGCGTCGTTTACATGCCTTGTTCGTCGCCCTGGCAGCAGTCAACTCATTCTTCCCGGCTGCCTTGGTGGCCGGCCAACCCCCACCCCCGTCTATCGCAACGATGCAGATCGTGCCGGGGCACCCGTGGCGACCGCCCTTCGGGTTGGACCGCGTCGGGCAACCGCCAGACGTGATTGTTACGTTCGCCGGGAGTAAGAAACCGGCGGGGGAGTTTGTGCTGGTCGGTTATCGTCAGGGGACAGAGGTCTGTCGGCAGGCGGTGAGTCCGACGGGCAAGAAGGCGCCCTACGTGGCGCGGATTTCCCTGGATGCCGGGCCGGCGGAAGTCGTGCTGCTGGTCAAGTCCTCGCCGGGTGGCGAGCCTAAGGAGTTGGCTCGACAGACCGTGACACTGCCGCCGTTCGAGGCGGACGCTGTTGCGAGACCGGAAACGGTCATCCATCCGGTGGATCTTGGGACGATCCTGGTGCCTCACGAATGGCTGCTGCTGGCAGGGGGGCAGACAGCTACGGTGGAAGTGGCGGCGCTGAATCGTGGCGCGGATGTCCCCGGGGCACGTGCCATCGCCTGGTATGAATCGGTTCCGGGAGAAAAGGCGATGGTCCCGATGCCGTTGAAACCAGGTGAGAAAGCGCAAGTGACGCTTGTCGTCGGCGCCGGCGCGCGCGCGGAGAAGAAAGACGCCTTGCACGTCACGATCGCGGATGCCCAGGGCAAGGTACTCTGGCAGAAAGTGATTTGCGTGATGCGTGTCCCCGCCCCGCCGCCGGTTCCTCGTTTCGGGGCAATCTCGACCAAGTTGCGCTACGACGTGCCCATTCCCGCCAGGTACAAGCCGTACAAGATCAATTACGACGAGGGCTGGGATCCGAAACTCAACGACGTGGTGGTGTTCCTTCCCAACGGCGCGCGATTCGTCTTCTGGCGCGGATCGTCCTATTGCCCATTCTGGGCTGGCCGATCCAACACGGGACTATGCTACGAGTGGGCCGAAATCATCCAGGGACATGGCATTCAAAACGTCCACGATTGCGTCGAGCCTTTGCAGGACAAGGAGTTGCGATACGGCCGCGTCGAGATCATCGAATCCACGCCCGCCCGCGTCCACGTCCGCTGGAGTTACCAGTCGTGCGACCTGGACTACAAGGTCGGGGGCAGCTTCGCCGCTGAAGATTACATCTTCTACCCCGATGGATTCGGCACGCGAGTCCTGACGCTCACCGCGAACCCGGGCAACAATGTCGAGACCCAAGAGTTCATCATTTTCACGCCGCAGTCGGGTTACCCGTTCGATTACGTGCCCGAAAACCTGGTCGACATGCTGTGGCCGGAGGGAAAGGCGGAATTCCGGTTCCCGTGTGTGCGGGGCGAGCAGCAGGAAGCATGGGCCAAACTCAAGGTTGCTGGCAAGGATGTCCCCTTGCTGCATCGCATCCGGTTCGGAAGACACGAGCCGCTGGCGGCGATCTGCTACAGTCCCTGGGGCAGTTCGCAGGATCTGCCGGGCTTCGCGCCGTTCACCGACGGCGGAGTCCTCGTCACCCCCATGTACTGGGGCTGCCACTGGCCCTTGAGTCGTGGGTATCCGACCGGATGGGCGATCAGCGACCGCATCCACGAGACGCCCGGACACAACTCGTCCTTTCATACCGGCTCGCCCAAGCCGCTGCGGACCAGGACCGGCGAGGTGCGCGACGCCGAGGGCAAACTGAAGACGATGCAGCGGGACACGTGGGTCTGGCTGATCGGCATGACGGACGCCGATGACGACGCCTTGCGCCGATGGGCGAAGAGCTTTGCGCTGGCGCCGCCCACTCTGGACTTGGCAGGCGCAAGACTGGACGCCGACTCCTACGCCCCCGAGCGTCGGGCGCTCCGGTTGGTCGTGGAGAAACCGGCCGTCACGATCACGCTCAAGCCCGCGGGTCACTGCGTGAATCCCGTCTTCGAACTGAGTTCCGCGCCCAAGGCGCTCAAGAACGTGCGCGTGGACGGCAATTCGCTCGATCCCGCGCGCTACGCATGGGACGGCAAGACGCTCTGGCTGGACGTGACGCTCAGCCGGCCGGCGGAGGTGCTGTTGGAATTCGGAGGTGGACGTCCATGACGCGAACTGAGTAGCCAAGGCGCCAAGATCGCCAAGGATAATAGGCGTCAAGCATGTTGCAGGTACACACAGATTCCGTTACTTCAAGGGAGGTGTTCCGATGAAGAGCCGTACTCGCAGCTCTATCGCAATCCGTACGATGACAGCCGTGGTGGTTGCCCTGTCATGTGGTTCTCACCTGGCCGCCGCCGAACCCGCCGGCGCGAAGCCTATTTCCGCGAAGAAAGACACCTTCTTCTTCATTCCTCACACGCACTGGGAGGGGGCGGTCTTCAAGACGCGTGAAGAATACCTCGAGATGGGGCTGCCCAACATCCTGTGTGCGTTGAAATTGCTCAAGGCCCATCCCAACTACCGCTTCACCCTCGATCAGGCCTGTTACGTGGAGCCGTTCCTGGAGCGGTATCCGGAAGAGGAAGCCTCGCTGCGCAAGTTCATCCAAGAGGGGCGGCTGGCGATTGTCGGCGGCACGGACGTGATGCCGGACGTCAACATGCCGAGCGGGGAATCGTTTGTCCGCCAGGTGCTTTACGGCAAGGGATACTTTCGCCGGAAACTGGGCGTGGACGTGACGGTCGGCTGGCAATTGGACACGTTCGGACACCATGCGCAGATGCCGCAGGTGCTCAAGCTGGGGGGATACAAGTCGTTTTGGTTCTTCCGCGGCGTCCCGGACATGAATACGCCTTCCGAGTTCCTCTGGGAAGGCCTCGACGGCTCGCGGATTCCCGCCTTCTGGCTACCTCACGGTTATGTCATCACCTACGGCGCGCCGAAGTCGCTTCCCGATTTCATCAAGTTCTTCAACAATCGCTTCGACTCGCTGGCGGTTCAAGCCCGGGGGCACAACCGCGTGGGCCCTGCGGGGGCGGACGTCAGCAGGCCCCAGGAGCACGTGCCCCCGCTGGTCGAGGAGTTCAACCGCCAGGCCGACGCACGGTTCCATCTTCGTCTTGCCGTGCCTGCCGATTTCGAGGCGGCAACGGCCGACCGTTCGGACCTGCCGGTGCTCAAAGGCGAACTCAATCCGATCTTCCAGGGCACCTACAGCAGTCGCATCGAGTTGAAGCAACGGACGCGCGAACTGGAGCGACTGCTGACCACGGCCGAGAAGCTAAGCGTGCTCGGCCGTTGGCTGGGCCGGCCGGCCAATGCCGAGATCCTGTGGCGGGCCTGGGAACCGATGCTCTTCAATCAGGCGCACGACCTGATGTCCGGCGTGATGACCGACCACGTCCACGACGACACGATCCGCGGCTTCGATTTCTCCAAGCGGATAGCCGAGGACGAGGTGCAGGGAGGACTGCGGGACCTTGCCGCCAGGATTGACACGCGCGGCGAGGGCATCGCCCTGGTGGTATGGAACATGCTCGGCTGGCCGCGCACCGACATCGCCACGGCAAGCGTCGGCTTCGGCGGCGGCGACGTTCGGGATCTGAAACTGGTGGGCCCCGACGGCCGGCCGGTTCCCGTCCAGATCCTCAATCGTCAGTCCTGTGATGACGGTGCCCTGCTCCAGGCGGAGATCGCCTTCGTGGCCCGCGACATCCCTGCCTTGGGATACTCGGTCTATCGCCTGCTTCCGCTAGCGTCGGCGGCCGCTCCGCCGCCGGCCGAAACGCCGCCGCAACAGGACGGGCTGATCGAGAACGAGTACTACCAGGTGAAACTCGACCTGGCCGGCGGCGCAATCACTGGCCTGATCGTCAAGGGCGACCAGTGGAACGCTTTGAGCGGCCCTGGAAACGTCGTGGCCAGGGAGGAGGACCGCGGCGACCTGTGGGAACTCTATCGGCGGCTCAACGGCGGCAGCCGCGTCGCGATGAAGGGCGAACACCCGGCGCCCCCGCCGGGTAAGGCGGTCTTCAGCACCGACCAGGCCGGCCCGCCGGGCACGGTAGAACGCG
The DNA here is from genome assembly GCA_050014815.1 of Thermoguttaceae bacterium. GTDB lineage: Bacteria > Planctomycetota > Planctomycetia > Pirellulales > Thermoguttaceae > JBEKCP01. The sequence goes on from JBEKCP010000027.1 coordinate 15,089, forward strand.
GTCCGGTCATTTCAGAATTCAAGGTTTCGCACCCCTTCGGCGAGAAGGGCCGGTTTAGCACGAGCGTCCGGATCTACGCGGACCTTCGCCGCATCGACGTCCGCACCAAGATCCTCAACCAGGACCAGTTCGTCCGCTACCGAGTGCTGTTTCCCACCGCGATCCGCAATGGGCAAAGCGTTCATGAGATCCCGTTCGGGGCCATTTCGCGTCCCGCAGCGATCGAGTTCCCCGCCCAGAACTGGATTGACTACGGCGACGGCCGGAAGGGCCTTGCCCTGCTCAACCGCGGGCTGCCGGGCAACAATGTGGCTGACGGGACCATGATGCTTTCGCTGGCGCGCTCGACACACATCGTCGCCTATGGTTTTAGCGGCGGCTACGAAAGGGGCGTGTCCTCCGATTCCGGCTTCGAGTTGGGAAAGCAGTGGACTTTCGACTACGCGCTGCTGCCCCACGCCGGCGACTGGCGGCAAGCGGGCATTTATCGCGAAGGCATGGAGTTCAACAACCCACTGCTGGTCCGCACCGCGGGTCTGCACCCGGGCACGTTGCCGAAGCGCTGGGGACTGCTTTCGCTCTCGCACCCCAACGTCGTACTCTCTGCCTTGAAAACAAGCGAAAACGGCCAGGGTGCCGTGCTGCGGGTCTATGAGGCGGCGGGGACAGCCGCCAACGGCGTGAGGCTCACCTTCTCGGCCCCGGTCGCCTCGGCAGAAGAGGTGAATCTCATGGAGGATCCCGGCCAAACACTCGACGTTGCGGCAAACGCCCTGCAACTTGATCTCCGTCCGTTCGAGATTAGGACGATCAAGTTGGAACTTCAAGCCGCGGGGACGCCCGTCCGTTAAGGGGCATCGAGAATCGATGCCAGTTCCCATGGATCAAGTCATGTCACGCAACACCGTCGGCAGGGTTCATTTCGCGTTCGGTCTCGTTGTCCGCAGCGCGGTCGTCGCGGGGCTCGGCGGATTCCTTCTGGGCTTCGATACCGTGGTCATTTCCGGCACGAACGAGACGCTGGAAAGAGTGTTCAACCTGAACGTGGTCTGGGCAGGCTTCACGGTGGCCATCGCGCCGATCGGCACGATTCTCGGTACGCTCATCGTCGGCAGACCCTCTGATGCGCTGGGGCGCAAGAAGGTCCTCTTCGCCCTGGCGATCGGTTACTTCGTCTCCGCGCTCGGCTGCGGATTCGCGCAGACGTGGTACGAGCTTCTGGGCGCCCGCTTTCTCGGGGGGGTGGCGATCGGCGGGGCCTCGGTGGTCACGCCAATGTATATCGCCGAGATTTCTCCGCCGCGCCTGCGCGGACGGCTAGTCATGGTCAACCAGTTCAATATCGTAGTCGGGGTCCTGCTGTCCTTCGTCTCGAATTACCTAACGGCGCTTACATCCTGTGCCCGTCGGACAACTTCTTCGAGGGCGAACGGGCGCTTGTCATGGCCTTTGCCGACGAAGCGAAACGCTGTTCTTATCCTGTGCACTAGTCCACCGAGTTTTGGCCCGTTCCGTATTGGCCTTAAGTCGTGAAGCAGCGGCGAGTTATGGTGCGCTTCAAGAAGCCTCTTTCAAAGACTCTCTTGGAGCCGCAGCATGCCCGCCAAATCGTCATCTCCAGCAATTTCATTACCGCCACGCAGAGCATAGAACGTGTGCCCCCGGCGGGCCAACCCCAGCTTACCGAGCAATTGTCCCATGGCGACTGTCACCTGGTCCGCGCGGGATATGCGTGCGAGCTTCTCTATGTCTGTCGCCTCAATGTCCGCTGGACTTCCTCGGGTCCAAACCCATCGTTGCCCCGCGGGCGTGAGAAATACCAAATCGGCATCAGCTTTGTCCCGAGGCTCCGGCCGTACGGCCAACGCCACCTTGATCGCCTTGACCGTCTCCGGCCAGAGTGGGCAACGTCGCGAGATCCCCGTCTTCGGCCTGGGGTAGTTGCACCAGCCACCTTTCAGGTCCAGGTTCTTGATGCTGAGGTTCGCCACGTCCGTGTTGCCGAAACCGCAATTCACGCCCAACAGGATCATCGCTTTCAGGGGTACCGTTGTTGCCGCCAGCATTGCCCGAATCTCGGCTGCCTCGAACATGCGTTGTCCATTCTGCTGCCGTTCACAGCGTAGCTCCCGCTGTGTCGGGCCAACAAACCCCGGCCCAAATCGGACGGGCTTCTCGATCAGGTTGGCCTCGTGTGCATATCGGAAGAGCATGCGGACCCGCTTGATCTCCACTTTCCGGGACAACTTGCCGTAGGTCTTGGCGATCTGAGCGCGCAATGTCTCGAAGTCATCGGCGGCTAGGTCATCCACCAGTCGATCCCCGCCGAAGACAGAGAGCACACGCTTACAGGTCTTATACTGGTCGCCGAAAGTCCCCAAGGCCAACTCGCCGGCATCGACTCGCGCCTTCTTGGCCGCGAGGAATCTCTTGACCAGTTCCTTCACCGTCAGCCCCTCGCCCTTCCGGCGAGGCTTGCGGCCAGCGTACAGGTCATCGCGCTCTTCGACGTATCGAACCAGCGCCGCGTCAGGATCGGCCCACGGCCCGAAGTAATGGAGCTTCCCTTTGATCTTCTTCGCCCACCTTCCCGTGGCGTGTGGGAAGAGGGGAAAGTCGGGCCGCGGCTTCGCAGGCTTGTCACCACGGCTCGATGTGCTTGAATAAACCATGGCGAAAACGTCCTATTCAGGGTCGGCGCTCGGGTTCTCCGGTACACTCCACCGGGGGAGACAGCCTGCCGATTGGGTGTCTTAACGGGTGTCGCTAGCAATGATAGCACAGGCGAAGAAAGAGTCAATTAACGTGTTTTCTCGGCTGACATCTGAATTCGATGGCACCGTGTGAAAACTTTTCTCGGGAAAGTTCTCAAGCAGCATCGGGACGCGGCGAAAAGGCTGTCGCCATGATACCTCGGTCACATCAACCGACGTAGCGAAAGAGCCGCCGTCGGTTCCGTCGGCCTTCTGGGCTAAGACTGGCGACTGCGGAAGCAATCGGCTTAGCAGCCAAACCAAAAAGCAATCGAGCCATCCGTAATTCGTGTGGGTGGCTCTCTTTGTGGCCCGCAGCCCGCCAGCGCAAACAACATCATTTGACGGCATTTGGATACATTTTCGGTATTTCTTGACTCAGAGCCGAAATTTGACGCTCCCGCCATCCTATCCTTGCCCTCCCGCTTACCGAGATCCTCGGCCGTGAACCGGAGCACAGTTCCCGCTTGTCCAAAAAAAGGACGTATTTTGACACTGCGTTCCGCGCTACTACAATGATGGGCGAGGGAACGTTGCGACGGCTAGCGGCGAGGGCGGCCTCCATGCCAAGACAAGGGACGAAGCACTTGGCTACTGGGCAAAGCATCTTGCTCGGGCGTCTGAGTGCGAGTCGGCCCGTGCGGCACCGGTGGCAAGCCCATCGTGGTCCGAAGGTGTATCTTGGCTCCGGTGCAGCCGTTACCCCCGCGGGACATCGTCCAATCCGTGCTGGAGTTTGATTAGATGAAGTTCCTCAATACGTTAACGCCCATCTGTCTGGCCCTCGCCCCTTTGGCCGCCGACGGGGCGACGATCGAGCTGAAGCTCGATCGAGCGGCGAAGGTATCGGTAGCGGTGTACGACCAAGAGGGGCGGCTAGTACGGGAAGTGGTGCGAGGCGTGCCACGAGCAGCGGGGAGGCAGCGTTTCATTTGGGATGGCCGCAACGCGGCGGGTGAACCGTTGTCACCGGGGACATACTCGTGGAAGGCACTTGCCACGCCCGGACTGCGGACTCGCTATCTGATGAGCCTGGGCAACACTTGGCCCGAAAAGGCCGGTGGTCCGTTCTGGAACGCTGGCGGACCGGGTACGCATGGCGGACCGGCAGCGGTGGCGGCCGACGATACCGGAATCTACGCCAGCGCGTTCACAGAGAATATCGAGACCTGCGTCCTAAAAATCTCGCTCGATGGTTCAAAACGGCTGTGGTCGGCAACCTGCCCCGACGCGTGGGACTCTGCGGTGAGTCTCGCCAGCAGCGGCGGCAGGCTTTATCTGCTGTCGCAGAAGGGGAAGATCTATCGCTACGATGCCGCTTCCGGGCAGAAGCTCGATGCTTGGGATACGAAGCATGGCGACCACCTGCCGACCGATCTCGACGCAGGCGGCGAGGTTATTGTGCTCGCCTATGAAAAGGCGGGCCTGGTACGCTGGCTCTCGACGGCGAAGGGATCATGGATTGCCGAGGCCAAGATCGATGCTCCGGCAGGCGTGGCGATCGGTCGCAATGGAGCAACGCTCGTTACCACCGGACAGCGTGTCATGATCTTTGCGAAGCTTGGAGCCAAGCCGACGGAACTGGCCCGCGGGCTCACCAGGCCAGGGCCACTGACGGTCGATCGTGCCAGCGGCGAGGTGCTTGTAGTTGATCGCGAGCCGGCTCGGCAAATCGTACGGCTTGCTGCCGATGGCCGAGTGCTCGCAACTTATGGCCGTGCGGGTGGGCGACGGGACGGACTCTACACCCGCGAGGAACAAGAGAGCTTTGCGGAGATCACCGACATCGCGGTGCTTCCGGATGGCGGGTTCATAGCCGCGGAACCGAACTCGGCGCCGCGCCGCGTGGTACGACTCGATCGGCAGGGCCGTTTCGTCAAGGAATGGATCGGCGGGCAAACGTGGGCGCCCTGGGTCACGCCCGAGCCCGACAATCCCGATGCCGTGTGGATGAATTCGCAGTGGGGCTCGATGATGCGAATGGTCGTCGATTGGAACACGCGCACGTGGCGGGTCCATTCGACCTATCACTTCGCCGGCCTGGCCAAAGGGCTTGTCCCCGGTCATGCCAATGCGTCCATCTGGGAAGCCCGCGAGCACGGTGGGCAGTTGTGCCTCTGCCGGGTCGGCGATCCGTGCGTGTTGCGCGTGGACCGCGAGAATTGGCGGCTCGTACCCATGACGGTCACGTATAGTCACTTCGGACATTATCGCAAGGAGCTACCGGCCTCGGTCGCGATGCTGGGCGGGGCGGACACGCAGGCCCTTCGCTGGACCGATGCCAATGGAGATGGAAAGCCACAAGACGCCGAGATATTGCGGTATTTGCAAGGCGGAGCATGGGGCGGTTTGCGTCATGTTGACAGCGAGCTGTCGTATTGGTACTTCGACTCCGATCGCATCTGGCAGCAGCGCGTTACCGAGTGGACAAAGTCGGGTTCGCCGGTCTATGGCACTTTTCCGGCGGCTACTGACTTTGCCCGGACGCCGGCTCGCGTCACGAGCATCGAAGGTCGGTGGGGCTCTTATTTCTATCGGGACGCCGGGACGCGCCATCTCTATGGTGCGTTCAACAGTTCGATGACGGACTGGGGAAAGTCGAAGGATTCGTTCCTCTGCCAGTGGGATGAACAAGGCCGACTTCGTTGGATGGTTGGCGAGAAAGGATCACTTCCCGGTCAGATCGACGTCTTCCGTCGCATCGCCGGTGTCGTGCATGGCTGCGTCGTGCTGACGAACTTCAGTTATGAATGGCCCAGCGAGCAACGGACGCGAACGTACGTTTGGGACAGCGATGGGCTTTGGGTGGGCCGACTTTTCGATCACCCGGACCTGGATGCGGCCCCTGCCACCAGGTATGGCCTCGGGGCCGAGGCGCTGGCGGGTGTCATCACGACCGATCCGCGGACGGGTCGAGTACGCTACTTCGGCCACTGGCTGAATGAAGCCCGCGTTTACGAGATCGATGGTTGGAATGGGATAGTGCGGTCTAGCGGTACGCTCTCGTTGGCCGCTCCCACGGAACCGTCGCGATCGCAATCAGCGGATGATTATGCCGAAACCCCGCCTGGTTCCGGCACGGGGTTAAGTGCCGAGTACTTCGACAACGACGGCTTCAAAGGCCCGCCTTTGCTGGCGCGAGTCGATGCGGTGCTCGATTTTCACTGGGGTCGTGCTACGGGCCGCGACACCTCGCCGCTCGCCAAACATGGCGGCAAGAGTACGGGCTACAGTATCCGTTGGACTGGCATGATCGAACCGCGGCAGACGGGCCTCTATTCGTTCGTTGCAGCACACGGCCACCAGCGTGTGTGGATCGACGGCCACAAGGTCGCTGGCGACCGTGTCCACGAAGGCCCCGGCGGCCTCATTTACCTCGAAGCCGGTCGTCGCTACCCAATCCGCGTGGAGTACTCCACCTACTTCACGCATCCCACGACCGACCAGAGCGCGAAGCTGCAATGGGTGGAACCTGCTGGGAGCTATCCGGCTTCAGCAACCCTTGTCCCTACGAGCCAACTCTATCCTGTGAATCAGTGGTTGCCAAGAACCGCACAGGTGCCCGTTTTTATGCGAAACAGTGTCTCGCAATGAGCAAAACAACACAATTTACTCGTGTGGTCGCTACCTGTTGGCCCTGCTGAGCGGCGTGCTGATCTACCCCAGTTACAATGTGCTGGTCCGCAAAACCCCGATCGGCGTCTTGGAGGCGACCAATCGCTGGGCCGTGGGCCTGTTTGAGATCAAGGAACACCTCGGCACGCTAGCCCTGATCGCCGCCGGGATATACCTGGTTGGCCGGCAGACGACCGAGTATATTCTGCATTAGAAACGGCGAGTACCATTCATCCGGGGGCCGCGTAGCGGCGCCAGAGAATGGCCTGGGGCGTAAGCCTCAGGAATGACTGTCGCCGCTCCGCGGCTGAATCGGGATAGGCATTACGGCGCCGCACGTCCGGTTTCTCGGGCCGGCAAGGTGCGTCGATAGGCGTCCTGGTAGAGGCCGATTCGGTCGAAGGGAATCGGTTCCCACGACGGAATCGCTTTCTCGAGCCACGGCCGCCAGCGCGACGCGAAATCCTGAACGGTCAGGCACTCGCACGGCAGATTGACCGGCTTTTCCTTCGTGCCCGACAGATTGGTGAATCCTTTGATCTGGACCGCGGGGGCTAAGCCCTTGGCTGCGCCCGTCGTATTCACCACCAGGTTGTCGGCAATCTCGAGTTTGTCGAGCAATTTCATCACGTTGCCGTCGAAGTCGCATACCTGTTTCGTGCAGTTGACGAAGGCGTTGCGCCGCACCGTGTTGCCCAAGGGTTGGCGTGGTTCGTTCTGCATGATCGTGGCCAATCGCGGATACTTTGTGCTCCAG
>JBEKCP010000028.1:0-21885 GCA_050014815.1 Thermoguttaceae bacterium
CCTCTTGGCGATCGTGATTCCGAACTTCTTCTTGATGCGGTCGGTACACTCGTCTTCCCACCAGTAGAACCGTTTGAAGATGGGCGCCTGGAATCCTTCGCCCGGATCGTCCTGGTAGACGAGCAGCGTGGTCCGGGGCAACCGGCGTTTGACGCCCAGGGCGGCGACGATATTTCGAGTCTGCTGGACGTTGTACGGCCCGATCGTTTCCACGCCGCTGGTCCGCAGGTACTCGGCGATCTCCCAGTCCCACATCGAGAGCGTGCCGAACTCGGAGGTGACCAGCAGGATCGGCAGGTCGAGGTCCTGGAAGGCCCTCAGGCAGCGATAGGCCTGGCCGAGCAGTTGCGGGAAGACGACGGCCTCGGCCGGCGGCAGTTCCGCGCCCAGCGGGCGGGGCTCGAGCAGCTCGGCGCCTTCGCCAAGCAGCCCGCGCAAGGCCGCCAACTGCCGGTCGAAGTCGGCGTCGCGGCCCGGATCGAAGTAGAGAGGAACCAGTCGAGCTTTCATGGCGTTGTCTCTCGGGAGGGTTGGGGTTGTTTGGCACTCGCCGCGATCGAAGCCGGTTCGCACGGCGGCAGCCACTCGCAGGCCGTGCCCGGGCAGGGCCGCACGCACTGGGGCGGCTCCTCGATGGCGGCGATTTGCCGATCGAGTTGCGATTCGTCCACGGTGTTGAAATCGAACATGCCGAAATGGCACGTCAACATACAGGAGATCTCCGCCTCGCGGCAGAGCCGGATCGCCTCGTCGAAGGTGAAATTGCCGGGGATGCCGGCGGCCGAGCGCGAGGCGTCGCGGCCGTTGACCGGCAGGAGGGCCACGTCGATCGCGTGTCGACGCAGTTCCTCGGCCAGGCCCGGATAGGGCACGCAATCGCCGCTGTGATAGACGCTCAGTCCGTCCAACTCCAGGACGTAGCCCAGGAACAGATGATCGCCCGCCGCGTCGGTCTTGAGTTCCTCATGGGCCGAGGCGAGGGCGTGCCAGGCGACGTTGCGCCCCAGCCGGCCGTGCCGGCCCGCCACCGCGGTCACCCTCCGCGACGGCGGCACGCCGCGCTCGGCGGCCACGGCGGCGGCCGCCCGCGGCACGACAAAGCGGCAGTCAGGGTTCAGCCGCGCGAGCGTCCCCAGCGTGCCGGGATCCATGTGATCCGTGTGGGAGTGCGTGCAGAAGACGACGTCCAGCCCCGTCAACTGCTCGGGTGTCACGGGGGGCGGCATCATGCGGACGTGAGGGAATCGGCTGCCTCGATGCTTGTCGGCCAGCACGTCGGAGAGGTACAGGTCGATCGCCAGTCGATCGTCGCCCGCGCGAATCAGGAACCCGGCCTGCCCCAGCCAGCACACGGCCGGTCGCGCGGAGACCGGGGCGTCGCGAAGCATCGCCTGCGGTCCAATGTCTTGTCTGGCAATCATCGGCATGGTGGTTCGCCCGGGGGCTGCGCCTATTCGACAACGATACCGTGTCCGCGACGGAAGACCCGCTTGGGGAAACCTTGCGTCCGGATGTCGCCGTAATTGTGGCCCGCGTCGCCCGGGTAGATGCACAAGGAGACGAGCGGCCCGTCGCCGGTGTTGATCGAGCGGTGCGCCCAATAGGGCGGCACGTAGACCATCCGGCCGGGCGCCAGTTCCTCGCAGCGGCACTGGCCGTCGGCAGTCTTCATCATCATGCCGCCCCGGCCGCGGAGGCAAAGGTAAATCTCGCCCGTCTCGATCCTCGCATGATAGTGTCCCTTGGTCATGAAGCACTCTTCGCCCACGACGCCCGGATGAAGCTTGCTGACGCAGAACTTGACCTGGCCGTACTCCTCGGGCACGGGCGATTCGAAGGTCTCGTAGTGAACCGGGTCGCCGTTGCGGATCAGCGCCTCGAGCGATTGGGGATCGGCATAATAGCCGCGCATGTCCGAGGCCCGCCGGGCGATCTGTTCGCAGGGATTATCCATGATCCCTTCCGCCAGGTCGAACTGCACGGCGAACGGGAAGAGAAACGAGGTCGCTGGCTTGGTTTGCATCGAAAGTTCCCTGTCGAGTTGCGTCCTTCTTGAATATCGGGGCCTCAACGGCTGGCGGCGGCGATCCGCGACAGCTCGTCGAACTTCGGCCCCCGAGTCGGAATGTCGATATGGAAAACCTCGGCGATGACCCGGGTCCAGCCGTGGATGAAGTAGATCCACCCGTCTTCGACGTGCAGGCGCCGGGCCTGCTGCTGCGTCCGGGCCTGCTCGAGAAACACCAGGTCGCCGCGGTAATTGAAATCCCAGGCCAGGCCCCCCTCCGGCCAAATGGCCCTGTCGGTCAGCGGCGAGCCGGGCGCGTCTTTGCCCAGGCCCGTGGCGTTGATCACCAGCGACCCGGGCTTGAGCCCCGCCATGAGCGGGTCGGTCATCTCCGGGGCCGGCGTGTGATGATACTCCAGGGAGACGCCGGCGCCGATCCGCTCGTGGAAACGCCGGATCTCCTCGAGCCGGGAAAGGCTGCGGTTGGTGACGATCAGGCGCGTGGGCCGGTTCGCGCCGTGCGACCTCTGCAACATGTACCAGGTGACGGCGATGGCGGAGCCGCCCGCCCCCAAGACGAGCGCCTCGGCCCCCGCCCGCTCCCAATGGCGTTCGGGCAGGAATGCTCCCAGGGCCAGCCCGCTGGTGATCGGGTCCTTGGCGTGACCAACGAGGCAGCCATCCTGTTTCGAGATGCTGCTGATCTCGCCCATCAACCGGGCGAACTCGTCGAGCCGATCGAACTGGTCGCGGCAGGCGCGCAGCAGGTCGAGCTTGTGCGTGGTCACCAGCGCGCCCAGCGAGAGCGGGTCTTGCCGGATGAAAGCGACTGCCCGGCGGTAGTTCTCCGGCTCGTCGTGCCAGCGGAAGTTCATTCCCCGGATGACGGCGTCGCCCAGCCCCAGGTACTCGGTCCAGCGGGGAAAGACGTTCATGATCGACGACCGGTGCGTCGTCACGCCGATGAAGTACATGGTCGGCTTGTCGGCCGGCGGAAAAGGGCGGTCCGGCGTCAACGGCGGCTGGACGAGGGCGCCGGTCATGTCGCTGCTCCCATTTGGCGATCACTCCAAGCATTCATCTGCTCCAGGAGCCGTCGATAACGGGCCAGTCGCGCGCCGTAATGGGCGGCGAGCGACCGGTCCGGTCGAACAACTTTCCCCGTCTTGATCCAATGCCGGGCCGCGGCGTCGAGATCCTCGATCAGTCCCGCACCGTAGCCGGCCAGCAGTGCGGCCCCGAGCGGCGCCCCTTCGCCGCGCGATACCCGAACGACCTTGGTCTGCAGGGCGTCGGCCTTCATCTGGTTCCACAGGGCACTCTGCTGACCACCGCCGGTCACGCGGACTTCCTCGATGTCCAGTTCGGGATTCAGGGCCCGCAGACGATCGCGATACAGACAGTATTCCAGGGCCACGCCCTCCAGGACGGCCCGATACAGATGGGCGGTTGAATGCGACCACGTCAAGCCGGCCCAGCAGCCCCGGAGACACGGTTGGCTGGGCATGACTCGGCCTCCCAGGTGCGGCAGGAACATCGGATCCTCCGCGGCCGGCACGACCTTCGACGCGAGGCGGTTCAGGGCGTCGATCGTCCCCTTCCGCGGCGGTTTCCCTGCCGCGCCGGCTTGGCGGGCGAACCACTCGATGTTCATGCCGCCGCCGTTGATGTAGGCGTAGGGATGCCAGAGCCCCGGGGTCGCCGACCGGCCCCAGCCGAGCATTCCCTGCTCGATGTCGGCGCGAAATTGCCTGGTCGTCGCGGCGAAGACCGAAGCGGTGCCGGCCACGTCGACGCACACGCCTTCCCGCGTCGCGCCGCAGGCCAGGAACGAAGCGGCCGTATCGCCGCAACCCGCCACCACCGGCACGCCGGCCTTCAGCCCGCAGCGGGCAGCCGCGCGGGCGGAGAGTTCGCCGACGATCGTCTGCGGCTCGACGATCCGCGGCAGCTTCTCTGCCGCCACGCCAAAGGTCCGGCAAAGATCGGCGTCCCATGCGCCGCGAACGTTGTCGGCAAAGCCGCTGAAGTGGAGATAGGTCGTGTCGATGAAAGCCTCCGCCGCCGGCAGCCCGCAGAGCCGCATGGCCGCATAGCCACCCGGCTGCACGAAGGCCGCGGTGCGCCGGTAGACCTCGGGGTGCTCGCGCTTCCACCAGAGGATCTTCGGACCGTGATTGAAGCTCGGCGGCCCGCCCGCCTTGCGAATGATCTCTTCGCCGGCTTCGTTTTTCATCCGAGCAATGTCGGGCGCGCAGCGCGTGTCGAGCCAGGAATCGTAGGGCGTGACGTGGCGGCCGTCGTCGCCGACGCCGATGATCCCCGCCATCTGGCCGTCGATCCCGATCGCGGCAAGGTGCGCGGCGTCGATCCGCGCCTCGTCGACGCACGCGCGGATGCAGCGGCACGCCGAGCGGAATTGGAACTCGGGGTCCTCTTCCACTATGCCGGGCGCAGGTCGGCTCAGCCGCGACTTGACGAAGGCCGTCGCCAGCGTCCGCCCGCGGACATCGACCAGCACCCCTTTCGTGCCTTGCGTCCCGATGTCGACGCCCATGAGACAGGTGGGGTTCATGGTCCCTCCGCAACGAGCACGACCTTGCCGGCCGCGCCTTGGATCGCCGTTCGATAGGCGGCTTCCAACCGGCTCAAAGGAAAGACGTCGGAGATGATCGCCGCCAGGTCGATCCGCCTGCCGGCAATCAGCCGCAATGCAATGCGATAGTCCAGGGCCGATCCGCCCGTCGTGCCCGTGACGAGGAAATTGCCGTAATGGACGGCGTTGGTGTCCAGCGGCACATTCGACGCACCGCGGGGCAGCGCGCCGAACAGGCACAAGCGGCCGTAAGGCGCCAGCAGCCGGACGGCCTGGCTCTGGACCTCCGCCACCGGGCAGGCCGTGATCGCGACATCCACGCCCCGCCCCTCGGTCTCGCGGCGGATTCGCTCCTGCACGTCGCACTGCGCGGGGTCGATCGCCACGTCGCAGCCTAACTCCCCGGCGCGGCGGAGGCGATCCTCCAGCGGATCCACGACGATCAGCCTGCCCGCCCCGGCGATCCGGCAAAGCATCAAGTGCATCAGCCCGATCGGTCCCGCGCCGAAGATGACCACCGTGTCGCCCAACTCGATCCGACACGCGCGGACGCCGTTGACCACGCAGGAGAACGGTTCCAACAGCGCCCCCTCGCGGTCCGACACGGCCTCGGGCAGGGGCACGACGTTTCCCTGGGCGATAAAGCGCCCGGGAATAACGACGTACGCGGCGTGTCCCCCGTCGCGATCGATGCCGAACGCCGTGTATTGGGGGCAGTAGTTCGCCTGGCCGCGAATGCACGCATCGCAACGGCCGCAGCCGGCATTCGGCACGACGCCCACCCGCTGGCCCGCGAGGTAGCCCTCCACGTCCGCTCCGGCACGCTCGATCGTGCCGATGAATTCATGGCCCAAGACGATGCACTGCCCGTCGGCCAGCTTGCGGTGGCCGTTGCGGATGATCTTGACGTCCGTCCCGCAGATCGACGCCGCGCGGACCCGCAGCAGCAGCTCGTCGCGGCCGACCGCCGGGCAGGGCACTTCGCGAACGGCAAAATCGCCGCCTTGCTGGTACGTGGCCGCCAACATCCGTCCGTTGTCGCTCATGGACCTTCGCCTCCCTCCTCGGCAAGCCGCACGGGCCGTCGCTCGGCGATCGACCGGTTCCCCGCGTTGACCACCATGACCGCCGCCTTGCCGTCGCGCCCGGAGGCGCGCGGCTGACCATCCTCCCGGATGCAACGCACGAAGTCTTCATCCTCGGCCCGATAGGCGTCCAGGAACAGGTCGGTCCAGCTCCGCACGGTCGGCGTTGTGCTCCCGGCGGCAAGATGCGTGGTCACGGCGACGGCGGCCAGGCTGCCCACCGCGATCAAACCGTGCTCGCCCAGGACCTCGCACCGGGCGTCGTAACCGTACTGAACGCCCTGCGCCCCGCAGATCAGGCCTTGCACGCCGTTGGCCATGCGCGCAGACAGGACGACGTTGTCGTAGAAATCGGGATGCGCCCGCCGCGCGTCGGGCGATCGGTAGTTGCCCGCGATAGCATACACCTCCTCGAACTCGCTTCCGCTGAACCAGCGGAGCGTGTCGATGTCGTGGCTGTTGACCTCCGACAAGGGACCGTTGCTCCGGCGGATGTCGTACATCCAGGGCTTGGGGATCGATGGGCCGTGGGTCAGCGACTTGACGAGCACGACCTGCCCGATCTCGCCGGTCTCGATCCGCCGTTTGGCTGCGAGGAAGCCCGCGTCGAAGCGGCGCATGAACCCGATTTGCAGCTTGACTCCGGCGTTCTCGACCGCCATGAGCATCGCGCCGCACTCCCGCACGTTCATCGCCATCGGCTTTTCGCAGAGGATATGCTTGCCGGCCCGGGCCGCCGCGACTACGATCGCCGCGTGATGTTCGCTTGGCGTGGCCACCACGACCGCGCTGACGCGCGGGTCGGCCAGCGCCTCGCGATAGTCGGCATACTCGCGATCCGGTTGCAACTCCCGGCAAGCGGCCCTGCGAGCCGCTTCCGAAGGCTCGGCGATGGCGGCCAACGCCGCGCCAGTCACGCGGCCAAAGGAGAAATTGCGGGCGTGGATCATGCCCGCTCGACCCGCACCGATCACACAAATCTCAAGCAGAGATACATCAGCCATGGCGCAGCATGAAGTTTGCAGCGAACGGTGTCGTGGGATTGCATTATAATGGTTTCGTATTGAAACACAAGCGTTTTTCAGCCGAACCCGCTGGTTGCCGCTGTCGGCCGCCCAACTACGGCTGCAGGTCAGAGCATATTGGGCCGCAGAGCGATCATGTGGATCGCCGCGGATTTGACGTGTGCGCCCCATCCTCGGGGGAGCCTGGACTGCGCTTTAGGTCCCGGTCCAGCGCAACGATGGCATCGGTGGCCGGAACGTGCAGGGGCTCGAACGCCTGCCGGGCACGGTCCGCCACCAGCGGGCCGTAGCGGTCCAGGTACTCCTGGAGAGTCTTGCAGTTCATATTCCGGTCTCCGTTTCTGTTACAATGATGGGCATGGTCGAGGCTGTTTCCCCCAATCGTCGCTGGCTGCGTCCCACGCCTGGCTGGCTCCCGGCGGTTCTGCTGGTCGTGGAGGGGTTTCTGGCGCTTTCCCAGCGGTTCCACTGGTTTGCCTTCAACGAGCGTAAAGGCTGGACGGTGCTGATCGCGCTGGCGAGCGTCGGCGTGTCCCTATTCCTGGTGCTGCTTCGGCTCGTCGTCGCCCTAGTTTCCAACTTCTGGTCCCAGTTCACCATCTGGTCGCTCTTGACGCTGGCCATAGTTGTTGCCGTCGCGGGCGGTTGGACGGCAGCGGAAATGAAAAAGGCCAGGGAGCAACGGGAGGTGGTGGTGGGGATTACGAAGTTGGGAGGCACGGTGCAGTATGACCATCAGTTCTCGAATGGAACCGCGCCTTTGCTGCGAACGTTGTTTGGGGATGACTTCTTCGATGATGCTGTCGAGGCTGTTCTAAACGATGATGCGCAGTTCGAACGCCTGAAGGAGCTGACCCGACTCAAGGTGTTGTTGGTCCATGGCCCCAAGGTCACGGATGCCGGCTTGCGACATCTTGAAGAGGTGACGCAGATCGAAGCGCTCCTCCTGAATGGCGTGAAGGTCACGGATGCTGGGCTGGCGCAAATCAAATGCCTAGCGCGACTCCAACGGCTAATTCTCAGCAGCATCCCGATCACAGACATTGGGTTGCGACACCTCGAAGGGCTGACCCAACTCAAGTTGTTGTGGCTCAATGTCCCCGAAGTGACCGATGCTGAGTTACGACATCTCGAAAAGCTGACCCAACTCGAAGAATTGCGCCTCAATCGCACCAGTGTCACGGATGCCGGCGTGAAGAAGTTGAAGCAGGCATTGCCGAAATGCGCCATCGACTATTTCTAAGATCGTCCTTGTGCTGGCAGCATTTCGCCGTGGTAGCCAGTTCACTAGCCCGCGGATCTTCGCCAATGCGACCAGGTGAATAACCCCGGGGGCCAGCTTCGTCACGGCCGCCGTGTACGTGACCGGCTTGCCGTCAAAGGCGAGTCTTGCCTTGCCGGCGTCCACGGGGCGGCCGACAACGCGCAGTCTCCCAGTCGGAACACAGCACGCCGCACCGTTCACAGGGCCTGTCCCATTCGGCCGGCCAGCTTGAGTTTCTGCGGCTTCGGAGTAAACTGGGGTTAGGCTTTGCCGGTGGAGCGTGTGGTCTGAATTGCGTAAGTGCTTTGCGGTGAATAACTTATGGAGGTGACTGGTGGCTGGTGCTGCCCCTGGTCTTCAAAAGCAAATCCGGCCACTCCGTACACTACCCCGAAAATGCGGGAAATGTCGTGTTTTGCGGGGTCTTATTCACATTGCCGCCGCTTGCTTGTTCACGTGTACAAAGGTGTCAAAATGGAAGCCTCGGGTGTACGTACACCCGTTGTAGACTGCCTGCCAGAAAAGGCCCCGGGCCGGCCCGGGGGAATGATCTCGGTGGTTTGGGCGGCCACGTCGAGGGGCTGATCGGAGGTCACACCCGGGCGCCAGCGGCGTCACGTCGAGGCGCGGCTCCGGCTCGCCCCCTGAGCCCCGGTCGAGGCGCCGCCCCCGCTGGTCATCGCTGGCCATGATGATCGGGCCCCCCCGGCAATCCACCCCAGCAGGCAACTCATCCCTCCCCCTCTTTCGCACCTTGCTTCCGACCCGCTTCTGCCTGGGACCTGATGAAGTCGCGGTTCATCTCCTTGATTTCTTCCTTCAGGTCGCTCTCGAAGTCAGCGGTGACGATGCCTGCCTCCTGGAGCCTTGCCCATCCCCCTCCATAGACCGTCCGGTTGGGATCGTGCATCCCGATCACAACCCGCTTGACCTTCCTCTCTATCAGCCGGCATGCACATGGCAGCTTGGGGTGGTTACGGTTCGTGCATGGCTCCAGTGTTGTGTATACCGTCGCTCCAGCGACCGCCACCTCAGGCAGCTTCTTCTCTAGCGCGGTGAACTCCGCGTGGTCCCCTGCCCCCAACTCGCCTCGGTAGGCCCTGGCGAGCACCTCACCGTCCTTTACAACGACCACACCCACCTTGGGGTGAGTCCGGCCATCCTCTGGTTTGCTCTTTCGCGCCTCTGCGACTGCCATCTCCATGAATTTCCGCTGAAAGTCAAGGTCTGTCACACGGGTATCAGCGGCCTCGGCAAGCATCATCGTCGGGCCGGCCCCACCGCTCCCATCGCGTTGGTCTTGCAGCAGGTCAGCCACAGTAGCGGTATCGAGTAGAAGTAAGTCGTCAAGCGTCTTGCCCGCTGTTACGGCGGCGTTGGCGCAGAGTTGCTGCAAGACGATGTCACTGAAAACGCCCGCCCGTGCGATACAAAGCGTGCGCAGCCGATCTACGGCCGGCCGTTTCTTCAGGCCGCCCGCTTGCTGGGAAGCGCCGGAATAGAACTCGGCGGCAGCCATGGCATAGTAGTTGCGAAACGATTGGATGTCGTACGTTTTGCTGGGGTCTTCAATGAAAGCGGACGCCGGCCCCTCGCTCTTCTCCCTGAGTGCGTTAGCTCGGTCGTTTGTTAAGAAGTAGCCGATTCTATCCTGATCGAAAACGGCAAGCTGTTCGCCGATCCACTTTGCCGGCCCGAAAACCTCGCTGATAAGCCGTTGCATGATTTCGCCTTTCGTATCGCGTCGCTCCGTCTTGCCGGACGGCGGCGGCGGCGTTGTCTCGCCGGCCCCACCCCTCTCTTCGCTTTCACCGGCCTGGGTGGCTACCCTCGACACGAACCTCGACCACGCCGCCGCGCGCGGCGCGATCGGGAAGGCCCTTGCCGCGGGCCAGATCACCGCGGCAGAGGCGGGCGCGGCGCTTGCCGCGTGGGAGAAGAACCGCGCCGCGGGCGCGTCGGACCACCCGAAGTTCACCAAAACCGCCCGCGGGGCCGTCTACTTCTGCTGGGGGAAGTCCGGGGAAGGCGTTTCCCGCAGCGTGACCACGGACAAGGCGGGCTGGGAACTGCTGGGCAAGACGGCCGCGGAAATCCTCAAGCAGTGGGACAAGATTCCCCTGTCCAGCACGGCCAAGCTGTCCCCGGAGGAGCGCGAGCGGCGGAAGCAGGCGTACCTGGAGCGGAAGGCGGAGAAGGCGGCCGCGGCGGCGGCCTGATGCGGGTGCGTGTGGTTCCCTACGGCGGGGCGTGTGGCGACGCGCCCCCTCGTAGGCAATCAGCGGACCTTTACCCCATCAGGAGCTATCCCCCATGCTGTGCTACTGCGTGCGCTGCCACCGGCCCTTGCCGGCGGAGCGGTGCTCGCGCTGCTTTCCTTCCGAGCCGGAGGACAAGCTGCGCTTTCGGCTGCGGTTCAAGGCCGCGGCCAAGCCCACGATCGCGCTGACCGAGCGGGGCGACCTGCCGGCCGTGCGCCTGGTGCTGGCGCGGTTCCTGCGCTGCTTGCGGAGCGGCGGCGCCACGCTGCGCCGCACCTACGCCGGAGCGCGAGTGGCGACCAGCCATTACCGTGCCTGGCAGGTGTACGAGGTAATCCACGCCGGCACTACCTCGCTGGTGTGGTCGGAAAGCGCATAGTCCCTTCCCGCGGGAAGTAGCCCGGACTACGGGAGCCGGGAGTGCCCGCGCCCAGGGTTTCCAAGCCTCTCCTCGCCTGGCCAGCGAGGGCAGGCTTCGTAGCCCTTACCGCGACCCGGGCCGCGCCTTCCTAGATTCGACGTTCCGCCTATGGGCTGCGCCTGCGGACGACCAAGGCAACTGGGTCATCATGTTGCCCTCGGAGTATTGAGCCATTGAACGAGCCGCCCCGGCTACAAGGCGGGGTGCCTGAGCGCTGTCCGTGTCGCTAGCTCCGCGCGGATGGGGCCGGGGCGGCTTCTGAGAGTTTCTACGCTACGCTGCGACCAGCCCTCGCCAGTGAGCCGGCCTTGTGCCCTGCCTCCAGTGCTCGTTGGCGCAGCGTAGCGTTGAACCTCTCTTCACAGCCTGCCTCCAGGCATCGCCCCGCAGAGCGATTTTTTCAATTATGGCGGGACGATTTTTCGCGGCCGTTTTTTTCATCGAGGGTTCCCATGAGCCATCTTGTCACGATCAAGTGTGAGCTGCGCGATCCGGCCGCAATTCGTGCGGCGTGCGTGCGGCTGAAACTGCCGGCACCGGAGCAGGGCACGCATGACGTGTTCGGCAACGCTGTGACCGGCCTGGCCGTCAAGCTGCCCGACTGGGTTTATCCCGTGGTGATCGACACCGCAACGGGCCAGGCCCACTACGACAACTACAACGGCTGTTGGGGCGAGCAGAGACATTGGGACGCCTTCAAGCAAGCCTACGCCGTCGAGCGGGCCAAGTTGGAGGCCCGCAAACACGGGTACGCCGTGCGCGAGCAATCCCTGTCGGACGGTTCGATCCGCCTGACCATCAATCAAGGAGCGTAACGCGTGAAGCAGATCATCCTCATCGTGGCCCCGGACGGGACACCCAAGATCGAGACCCGGGGCGTTCTCGGCCGCGCGTGCCTGGCGGCGAGCAAGTGGCTGGAGAAGGCCCTGGGCGTGGTGGCCGGCGACAAGCCGACCAAGGAGCAGTTCACCGCGGAACACCAGCAGGCGAGGCAGTAGCGATGCAGTTTTCGTTGAGCGTTTCCCCTGCCGGCGAGGCCCGCTGCCTCTACACGGAGGCGATTGACCTGGTGGCGCTGGGCAGTCCGATGATTGCCCGCGCCTCCAACGTGGAGCCGCTGCCCGATGGTCGGTGGATTGCCGACCTCGGCTTGGCCGGCGGTCCGATTCTCGGGCCGTTCCCCAAGCGGTCGCACGCCCTGGCGGCTGAAGTCGCGTGGCTGGAAACCAACGTGCTGCGACCAAAGGCGGGCAGCCGGGGGATACCTGGAGCTGGTGGCCGTCAAGCCCTCGCCCAACGCCGCCGCCGCGTCCAGCCGAGCAACCCGATGAAACCGGCACCGAGGAGGGCCAACGTGGAAGGTTCGGGGGTGGGAGTCACCGTTACGGTCGCATCACCCGTGGTGTAGAGTTGCGAGGTATTCCACGAATAACCGCCGGGCAGATCATTGACGACCTGGGCAAACTGACCGGAGGGGCTGACGCCTGTCCAATTGAACAATTGAAAGCTGTCGCCCACCAGGTTGGCCGGATTGACTCCGCTCGCAGCGCCCAGTTCCAGGTTGCCGCCGAGCGTGACGGGGATTCCCGAAGCAAAGGAAATCGTCGAGCCCCAGGGGTTGCCGTCAAACTCGAACACAAGGGACGTTCCTGGATTCATGCTCATCCCGTGGAGGACCTGAATCGGGGCGTTGTCGCCACAGTTGCGGACGAGGAGGGTAGAGTTGGTCGAGTTCAGGCTCAGCCCCTGGATCGTGCCGTCCGGAAGTATGGTATTGGTGGCGGTGGCCGAGCCGAGAACAAGCCCTTGCGCGCCACGCAGATCAGCCCCCGTCAGGTCGGCGCCAGTCAGCGTGGCATAACCAACGTTGGCATTGGTCAGCTTAGCATTGCTCAGGTTGGCGTTGGTCAGGTTGGCGAGATAAAAGTTGGCGTTGGCCATGTTCTGTCCCGAGAAGTTCCAGCCCGCCAGGTTGGTGCCACCCTTCATGAGGCTCAGGGGACCGCCGAAGAGGATGCCGTGCAAGTCGTTGGCCTTGTAGCTGGCGGTGCTGTAGAGTTGCGAGGCCGTGAGGTTAGACGCGCTGAAGTCGGTCCCAGCCACGGTGGCCCCTGTCAGGTTGGCGTTGGTCAGTGTGGCGGAAGAAAAGTTGGCGTTGGTCAGGTTCTGGCCTGCAAAGTTCCAGCCAGTCAGGTCGTTGCCGCTGGCGTCCAAGATGTAGCTCAAAACAATGCCCTGCAAATTGAGGGCCTTGTAGCTGGCGGTGCTATAGAGTTGCGCGGCGGTGAGGTTGGAGCTGTCGAACCAGGCCCCAGCCACGATGGCCCCCGTCAGGTTGGCGTTGGTCAGCGTGGCGGACTGAAAATAGGCACCGGTCAGGTTCTGTCCCGAAAAGCTCCAGCCCGTCAAGTTGTAGCTGCACAAGCTGACGCCCTGCAAATTGAGGGCCTTGTAGCTGGCGGTGCTATAGAGTTGCGAGGCCGTGAGGTTGGAGCTGTCAAACCAGGCCCCAGCCACGGTGGCCCCCGTCAGGTTGGCGCTGGTCAGCGTGGCGGACTCAAGACGGGCATTGGTCAGGTTCTGTCCCGAAAAGTTCCAGCCCGTCAGGTTCATGCTGCACAAGCTGATGCCCTGCAAATTGAGGGCCTTGTAGCTGGCGGTGCTATAGAGTTGCGAGGTTGTGAGGTTAGAGCTGTCAAACCGGGCCCCAGCCACGGTGGCCCCCGTCAGGTTGGCGCTGGTCAGCGTGGCGGAAGCAAGGTTGGCACCGGTCAGATTCTGGCCTGCAAAGCTCCAGCCCGCCAGGTCGTTGCCGCCTAAGCCGATGCCTTGCGAATTGCTGGCCTTGTAGCTGGCGGTACTGTAGAGTTGCGAGGTCGTGAGGTTGGAGCCGGTGAAGTCGGCACCAACCACGGTGGCGCCCGTCAGGTTGGTGTTGGTCAGCGTGCCGCCGCCAAGCTCGGCACCGGTCAGGTTCTGGCCTGCAAAATTCCAGCCCGTCAGGTCATCGCCACCCAAGGAGATGCCGTGCAAATCGTAAGCCTGGTAACTGGCGGTGCTATAGATTTGCGAGGTCGTGGGGTTAGAGGCGCTGAAGTCGGCCCCGGCCACGGTGGCCTCCGTCAGGTTGGCGTTGGTCAGCGTGGCGGAATAAAGGGCAGCATTGGTCAGGGTGGCATTGGTCAGGTTCGCACCGGTCAGCGTGGCGCCATCAAAGCAGGCATTGGTCAGGTTGGCGTTGGTCAGGTTGGCGTTGGTCAGCGTGGAGTAAGAAATGCCGGCGGCAGCCAGATTGGCTCCGATCAAGTAAGCCTGCGTGAGGTCTAGATAATTAAGCGATACATACGGCACTGCGGAAACGCCGCCCCCGCCGGGACACACGACTGACGACTGAACTACGCCTTGAGTTGGATCACTGGGATTAACGTACGCCCACTCAAAGATGTCCGCCCGCGTTTGCGAAGCCGCCGACATGAACGCCAACACCGAGATGAGGATCTTGAGATTCACCTTCATGAGCGCTGCCCCCAAGAAATCGAGCGTTGAACGCAAACACAGACCGCTATCTGGCACAGAATCTCCGCCACCTGCTTCGGGCCTTGCGACCAGACCCATCCTGTGGCGAAGGCTCGCTCCTTCTCGACAAGAACGCAATCTCAACCCGCCTGCGACCAACCTTCCCATCCCACGCGTCCCTCCAACCTGTAGCGCCATGGTGGCAGGACGATCCGACCGCTTAACATTCAGGAAAATGGCCCACAACATGCAAGCCATTACAAGAGCGCACCACGACCCGTCCTGACACGAATCAGACGACGGTTATCGGGTGCTTCGCTGCCTCCGGCCGTTCCCGGCCATAAGGACAGGGGAGAGTTCTGGCACTCAGTATGATTGCCCCACGGCTGGTGTCAAGTGGCCCGCTGCTCGGAAAAACGGTTCCTACTCACCTCGCCATAACTCCGGGGACGGGCTTATCTGCACGATTTCAGGCCAAACAGTGGGTTTCGCCGCAACGAGCCCGTGTCGCATGACGAGCATCAAGATTCCTGCGCCGTTCAACATGCCGCTGTTGCCGTGCCCGATTTGCGGCACGTACACGCGGCACTGCCTGTGTTCCGAGGAGTGCGCCTCCCGGTTCTTTCGGCTTCCCGAGAGCGACCGGAAGGCCCTGCACCAGCCGGGCACCGTACTTGACCCCAGCGCCCACAAGGTCACGGAGGTAACGATTCTCCGCGAATTGGTGGGAGACCGCGCCCGCGCCGGCCGTCACGTTGGAAATGGCTGGAGTGGCCGCCGGGGTGGTGCAATTGTCGCTGTTCTGATCCCGCCACCCGGAGGGCATCAATCATGGCTAGGCTCATGTCGCAGGTCAAAGGCGGTTACTACGACGCCGCCCCCGAGGCCGTCGCCGCAGTGCTGGACCGGCTCAGGCCGCCCGACACTGGTGAGTGTCTGATTCTGGACTGCTGTGCCGGCGAAGGGAAGGCCCTGCTCCAACTTGCCCAAGGGCTCCATGGCGTCCCCTACGGCATCGAGCTTTCCGAGGATCGGGCGGCCGTGGTGCGAGAGTCCTTGCCCGAAGGCCAGGCGCTGGCGCCGGCCGATTTCTTCCGCTCGGCAATCAGTCACCGATCGTTCTCACTGGTCTGGTGTAATCCGCCCTACGACTACGCCACGGGCGAAGAGGGCCGTATGGAAAGCCAGTTCCTTGAGCGGGCCTTCCACCTGCTGGCCGACAACGGGGTCCTGGCCCTGGTCTGCCCGGAGGACGTGGCCGGCAGTTACCAGACGGTCGATTTCTTCCAGGAACGATTCGGTGACGTTTCGGCGATGCCCTTTCCCGAGGAGGTCCGCAAGTACGGCGAGACCATCGTGTTGGGCCGCAAGCTGAGGCTTTCAGACACCGCAGACACCCCGGATTGTAGCGGGCGCTATCGCTGGGATTGGCTGGAGACCTGGATGGAGCGCCGCACGGTCTACACGCTGCCGGCGGGACAACGCCCCCGGCAGTTCCGCGTGGTCGAACCGACCGATACCGAACTCTCCCGGCTGGTGGCCCAGAGTCCGCTACGGTTCCGCATCCAGCCCCCGACGGAGAAGCTCAGCTATCGGCTCCGGCCGCCCATGAGTCCGGGGATAGGCCACCGGGCGATGCTTCTGGCGAGCGGTCACATCGACGGGCTGATCTGCCCGCCCGATGAGCGGCCGCACGTCATCCGCGGCACGGCCACCAAGGACAAGTACGTTGCCTCCTGCGACGAAAGCGAAGATGAGGATGGCAACATCACCACCCGTACCGTGACTTCCGAGCGGCCGAAACTGGTGATCCGGGTTCTGGACTCACAGGGGAACATCACAACGCTGGAGTGATTTATGTCCGACGAGGTTGCATTGCCTCCGCTGGTTATGAAGACCGCCAAGAGCGAGTTCCGGCTCCGCTGCCACGCGGCAGCCTGGGCAAGCGAGTATGGCGGCCGAATGAAGCTGCGGCGACGGCACGGGCAGGACTATCCGGGCCTGCTGGTGCTCAGCGCCACAGGGCCCGACACGGCCGTCAAGTCGGTGCGAGCAACGCTCTACCAGCCAGACGTGGAAGCCGAGTTCGTGCTGGAAAGCGAGACGACCGGGCGGATGCTCAAGGCCAGACTCGCCTTTGACGGCAAGCCGGTCACGTACGCTACGGCCGTGACGAAGCTGGCCCCCGGGGTTATTCACCTGGTCGCATTGGCAAAGATCCTCGGGCTGATGCCGGACATGAGCGACGACCACCTTTGGGCGGAACTGACGGGGCCGCGATACACGACGCCGCTGTTGAGGGCTTGGATTCCATGGCTGAAGAGCGCGATGAGCGACGGCGGCGGCATTGTCGTTGCCAACGGCTTCGCGGCCACGGTTGGCGTGCTGAAAACCGAGCCGGAGGCCCTGGACGAAATCGTCTCACAAGGGGTCAGGGACGGTCACTTGGCCCTGTGCGGATGAGCGGGCCATGGCACCGAGCAGTATTGGTTACTGACCAGGGACCAGGTGCTCGCCGCGTCAGCGGTGAATCTGGCAGTTCGGCAACGCTTGTTGCAGTTTCTTCACGCCTTCATCAGTAACCTGGGTGTTATGGAGCCGTAGAATTTCCAGTCGGGTCAGTCCTTCGAGGTGTCTCAGGCCAGCATCGGTAACTTGTGTGTTATCGAGGCCAAGCACGCGGAGTCGAGACAGCCTTGCGAGATTCTCCAATCCGTCATCGGTGATGCCGGTCATCGCAAGGACCAAGACCTGAAGCCGAGTCAACCCCTTGAGGTGTCTGAGCCCGACGTTAGTGACTGCCGTTCCGCCGAGCGACAAACATCGGAGTTCGGCCAAGCCGCCGATGTGCTTCAACCCAAAGTCGGTAATCGCCGCCCTCTCCAGGTACAGCCCTTGGAGTTGCGGCAATCCCTTGAAGTATTGCACTGCGGCATCTGTGCATCTATCACCGTGCGCAAACTCGGCGAAGACAACGTCTGCGAACAGGTCCTTGCCAAACGATCCTTGCAGCCACATTGCTGGCGGCTCCGAATCAACGCGGTTGCCGAAGGCATCGCATTCCCAGTCGTATCCTGCTTCGCCATCCATCCTATCAATCGCCTCCACCGCCTCCCTCTGCTCCCTTGCCTTCTTGACCTCCCGTGACAGCCAGCCGCATGGCATGGCGACGACCAGGGTTAGAAGCAGAAGCGAACGGATGCTGAACTGGAACCGCCAGCGAAAGAGCAACGCGGCGACGAACCACAGCAGCGTCAGTAGCAGCGCCATACCGACAGTTGCCAGCGTGGCGAGGACGGCATAGCCCTTGTGCCAAGCTGGCCAGCCGACCCGGTTGGAAAGCCACAGGAGCCCCTCCACAACCAACAGGACGACAGGCACCCAGGCGGGAGTGAGACGAAGCCAACGGCGTTTGGGATGAGCGGCCTCGGCCATGCCCATCATTGTAACAGAAATGGAGACCGGAATATGAATTGCAAGACCCTCCAGGAATACCTGGACCGCTACGGCTCACTGGTGGCGGAGCGTGCCCGGCAGGCGTTCGAGCCCCTGCACGTCCCGGCCACCGATGCCGTCGTCACGCTGGACCGGGACCTAAAACGGCCGATGCTGCCCGCCCAGGCCCACGTGGTCACGGCGGCCAAGAAAACCCTCGACCGGCAGAAGGCGGTGCTGCTGTGCTGCGAGTGCGGCACCGGGAAAAGCCAGATGGGCGTCTGCACGGTCCATGCCCATGCGGCCCAAAGACAAAAGCCCTATCGGGCCATCGTCATGTGCCCGCCGCACCTGGTCGAGACCTGGCGGGCCGAATTGCGGCACGTGTTCCGTGAGGGAATGGTCGAGGTCCGCGTTCTGGAGAAGTGGCGGGAGTTGCTCTCCTATCCCCAAGGAAGGCCGACGAAGCCGGCCTGGCTCATCGTGGGCGAAACGGTCGCCAAGAACGGCCCCTACTGGCGGGCCGCCGCTGTCAAGGACCGCCGCGGCCTACTCCGCTGCCCGGACTGCGGGGCCCAGTTGCGGGAGAAGGCCGGCGGGGAAGGCGGGTTTCTCAGCGTGAAGGACCTGGAGCGGTCCAGGAAACGGTGTCTGGCCGAAATCGTCGTCGAGTGCGGCGCGGACGGCAACCCCGTCACCCGCCTTTGCGGAGCCCCGCTGTGGCAATACGCCGAGGGCCAGGCGGTTTGGGCGCCGGCCGACTATATCCACAAGCACATGAAAGGTGTGTTCGATTACCTGATCTGCGACGAACTCCACGAGGAGAAGGCGGACACGTCCGCACGGGCCAACGCCCTGGGAGCCCTGGTGGCCTCGTGCCACAAGGTGATCGGCATGACGGGCACCCTGATCGGTGGCAAGGCGAGCCACGTCCGATCGCTGCTGTTTCGCCTGTCGCCCAAGAGCCTCAAGGCCGAGGACCTGGCCTGGGAAGACGACATGGAGTTCGCCCGCCGCTACGGCCGGGTGGATACCATCGTCACGGAGAAGAGCGGCCCGGCCTGCGACAATCGGCGCAGCAACGGCAGAAACACCACGAAGCGGCAGGCGGAACAGCCGGGCATCATGCCCACGCTGTACGGCCGGCACCTGATCGGCAACACGATTTTCCTCAGCCTCAAGGACGTGGCCGCGGACCTGCCGGCCTACGACGAGCATCCGACCCCGGTCCGCATGAACGCCGAGCTTGAGGAACCGTACCGGGAGATGGAAGGGGACCTCAAGCAGGCCGTAGCCGACCTTATGCGGAAAGGCAATCACCAACTGCTATCCGCGATGCTGCATGCGCTCCTGGCCTACCCCGATTACCCCTACGATTGGAAGCCGGTCGGGTACGTCGATAAGTCAGGGCGATTCGTCATGGTGACTTGCCCGCCGACGCTCGACGCGAATTGCCTCTGGCCCAAGGAGCGGAAGCTGCTGGAAATCCTACGGCAAGAGAAGGCCCAGCGCCGGCAAGTCTGGGTCTTCTGCGTTTACACCAGCACCCATCCGGTCTTGGAACGTTTGGAGAAGATCATCCGGGAGGCCGGATTCACGGTGAAGGTCCTCGATGCCAACAAGGTTCCCAGCAGGAACCGCAGCGCGTGGATCGCCAGGAACGCGCCGGGGGTGGACGCGATTATCTCCCATCCCCAGCCCGCGCGGACCGGGCTGACGCTGTTCGACGCGATGGGGGCCCACAACTTCCCGTCAATCGCGTTCTACGAGACTGGATATGATTTGTTCACCTTGCGTCAGGCATCCCGCCGCTCGTGGCGAATCGGCCAGAAGCAGCCCTGCCGCGTCTACTACCTCTATTACCGGGAGACGATGCAGGCCAGGGCGATGGCACTGATGGCCCAGAAGCTCGATGCTTCGCTCGCCCTGGAGGGGCAGTTCTCGGCCGAGGGTCTAGCTGCGATGTCCGCGGAAAGCGGATCGCTGACGATGGAGCTTGCCAGGAGCCTGGTCGATAATCTCGACTTCGGCGATGCCGAGCGGGTTTGGGACCGGTTCCGGTCGGAGCCGCCGGACCCGTGCGACGAATTGCCCGACGATGACCCGCCCGCTGTCGCCCAGGAAGACGCGCCCCGGTTCATCCCGAAGCCGGATGTTGGGCCGCCGTTTGAATCCATCCCGCGAGGATGCCACGTGCAAGGGTTGCTGTTCGCGCCCTGAGCTCACAGCGGAGGGCTGCCAAGGGACACCCAGAGCGATGGGCCGGTTCTCTCAGGAAGCCACGGGCGGGACGCCTTGCCGCTCAACCTGCCGATCCTTCACGGTTTCCGAACACCCACCCGGGCGCGTGGCCGGGGCGTAGCTAGTGTCCGTCCCGAAAAGGGCGATTTGGCGTGCTGGCCGGGCAAAACGGGCTACGCGAGCGGCGCGAAGATGACGCCGATGGGGCACAAGAGGGGCGATTTCGATGGGCTGCACGGGCACACGCCGTGGATTTGCGCGAGCGGAGGCGAGGGCGGTGAATAGTCCAGCGACACGGCTTGCAAGAGCCGCGGCAGATCGCCGTGGAGAAGAACACGAGGCGGTCTCAAGCCGTCATGCGCTTTCGACGCGACTCCGCCGCCTTGCACTCGGCGTCCTCCCGCGCCACCAGGATCTTCCCCAGCACGTGGAGGTTGCGGCCCAGAACCGCAAGTTGCAGATAGCGGCTGAATCCCCGCTCGCTCCGATCACGACAGCGCGCCAGTCCGTTGCCGGCCTGCAAGGCATTGATCGCCGATTCGATTCCCGGATGACGCTGCCGCGCCTGGCGGAACTCGACCGTGGCCTCCGCTTCCTGTTGCCTGGCCTGGTTCGCTCCCGGCATCGGCACGCAAGGATGCGACACGATCTCGGCCAGTTCCCGCCGGTTTTCCGGGGAATGAAAACCGCGGTCGAAGGAGGCGCGGCCGATGCGTCCGCCCAAGCGCTTTTGCAGGATGCGGGTCTGCGGGACGACCACGCTCCGGTCGTCGGCATCGCGGGGCATCAGGTAAGCGTGGGAAATGAACCCGGCACCGTCCTCGTAAATCAGGATCTGCCGTCCGAACTGCACGGGCTGGGCGGCCTTGCCGCGTTTGTACAACTGCGTGTGCGTCTCGAAGATGCTGAAGAGCTTTTCGGAATTGGGCACGTTCTCGCCCAGAAGCACGCGACGGCGGGCCGTGCCGCAAACATGGTGTGTTCTCTCGATAAAGGTCTGCAGTTGCGCGGCCAACGCGAGAACTTCGCCGCTGGCCTTCCCCTTGTGTTTCAGGCTTGCACGCAGCTTGTCCGCCCGTCCGAGGATCGTCTCGGCCACGGCCAGGAGTTGCCGGTAGAGCACTGCGATCCGCTGCTGGTAGCCATTCCCCTTGCGGGCTGCGAGGCGATCGATCCGCCGCACCAGGCTCTTCGCCTTCTGGTACAAGTGCTTGTGCTGCCGCCAGCCGCGGCCCCCGACCAACGCGGCGATGGCCGCGCACAAGGACAACACCTTCCGCAGGCCGTCGCGGATGAGGCTGCTTTCGGTGGGATAGTGGATGTTGGTTTCGGCCACGAAGGAGTCCACCCGCACGGTCTTCGCCGCGGGGTGCAGAAACCCCGCATCCTGCGTTCGGGGCCGAAAAAGAGCAAAAAAGGCGGTGGTCCCAAGAAGTATCCGCGGTTGGCGCGTCGCCGTCCGTCCTGCGAGGTGCAAAACGTGGCGACGTACTCTCCCGTGTTCCAGGAGCAGTCGTGGCAGCGGTATCGCATCAAGGACACGGACAAGGGTCCGGCGGTCTGGGAGGTGAAGTGGGCCGAGTTCTGGCGGAAAGGCGAAGACGGCCTGCCCGGCCGCCGGCATTGCCTGATCGTGGCCCGCCATGTGCTGACGGGAGAAGTGAAGTACTTCGTCGCCAACCGCGTGCCGGGCGAAAAGGGAGTCACTTTGCGATGGTTGCTGCGGGTGGCCTTTGGTCGTTGGTCGGTCGAGCGTTGCTTCCGTGTGGCCAAAGACGAGTTGGGGATGGATCACTACCAGGTTCGCGGCTGGCGTTGCCTGCACCGGCATTTTTACCTGACGCAAGCGAGCTACCTGTTTTGTGCCCGCATACGGTAGGAGTACGACACGCCAGGCAGCCAAGGGCCGGCCCGTTTGACGATCGAGCAAGTCCGCAGCGCGATGAACACCTGGCTGTCGTCCGCCGACCTGCAGCCGGCCGCCCGCCGCCAACGGTACGAGCGCAACGAGAAGAAGCAACACGACTACCAGC
>JBEKCP010000029.1:0-21799 GCA_050014815.1 Thermoguttaceae bacterium
AAGGCCTGGTTCTATCGCAATGTGCTGCTGGCCGAGACCGCCTATCCGCAGGCGACCGAGATATGGGTCGTCGATCAGGATCGCCTCAGGGCGATGCGGGGCGGTCCGCTGACCATCGTGGTCCGGGCCGATCCCGGCCGGGTGGTTCCGCCCGAGGTCACGTTCCATTTTCGCTTTCCCTCCGTGGGCGACGTGCGCGAAGAGGTCGGCCTCTCGGACAAACAGCCCGATACCTACATCAAACGGATCGAGATGGTGGCGGAGCCGTTCCGCTTCTATGTGACGGGCAACGACGCGCGGACCCGGGAGATCGAAGTGCCGGTGCTGGAGCCGCCGCTGG
The DNA here is from genome assembly GCA_050014815.1 of Thermoguttaceae bacterium. Classification (GTDB taxonomy): domain Bacteria; phylum Planctomycetota; class Planctomycetia; order Pirellulales; family Thermoguttaceae; genus JBEKCP01. The sequence continues at coordinate 341 of JBEKCP010000029.1, forward strand.
TCAAGAACATATCCTTCAGTATCGCGCGGCCCGAGTATATGCGCCTGCCCGTACAAACGGTCTCCGCCGCCGAAGGCGCACTGAAGGTCCCCGACAGGAGCTGGGTCACGGTCCGCGCACTGGCCACGAAGGAGCTTGCGGGGGCGAGGATTCTGCTGGAAGGCGAGCCGGTCGGGGAGTGCAAGGTCGAGCCGGCGCGCAGCGAGCCGGGCGGCGCGGAGCGCCCGCTGGCCGTCTCGGGCCGATTCCAAGTCCGCGGCGGCGAGCCCTTCCGGCCAAGCCTCGTGCTCTCGATCGAGTTGTCCGACACCGAGGGGTGTACGAATCCCCGCGGGGCCCAGTGCACAATCAACGTCGCGCGCGACCAGCCGCCCACGCTCCAAATGGAACTGCAAGGCATTTCCGGCCAGGTCACGCGCAAGGCGAAGATTCCCATGCTCTTCACGGCCAAGGACGACTGCGGCGTCCAGGAGATCGGTCTGGACTGGTCGCTGATGACGAACCCGGACAAGACGTACCATCTGCTCGCCGAGCGGTTTGGCGCGCCGGAGCCGGCGCCCGCGGCTTTGCGATTCGCGCTGGACCTCCAGGAAGACAATTCCGGGCAAGGCGGCGACAAGCCGGCGATCGAAGTGGGGGATTCCCTGCGGCTGATCGGCGTGGTCCGGGATACGCTGCCCCCGCCCGGCGGCCCCAACTCGTTCGCTTGCGACCCCGTGGTGTTGAAGATCGTCACGGACGAGGAGTTGATGGCCGGCCTGCTGGAGGCCCAGCGCGGCCTGCGCGAACAGTTCCGCCAGACGATGGTGATCCAAACCGAGGCCAAGGAGAAGACCGAGACGGCTTCGCGGGTTGCCCTGCGGCCCGGCGCGCTGGCGGACGCCCGGCAGACCGCCGCCGAAGTTGCCGACCTTCAGCAGCAGGTCCGCGACCGGCTGGCCGAAGTGACCGACCGATACCAGGGGCTCGTGGCGCAGATGGAGAACAACCGCGTCGGCGTCGAGGCCGATAAGAACCGGATCCGGGAGAAAGTCGTCGCTCCCCTGCAAGAACTGCTCGGCGGGGCGACGAAGAGCCTGATATCGGAATTGGCCAATGCGATCACGCTCAAGGAGGCCAAGGCCCTCAGCGCCGAACTGAAGCGGATCCTGGCCGTCCAGCAGGGCATCTTGAGCGAATTGGAGAGTATTCTGGGCGAGATGATCCAGGTGGAAAATGCCCAGCAGATCGAGCAGGGCCTGAAGAACGTCATCAAGAAGACCGAGCAGGTCCAGGAGTTCACCCGCTCGGGCGGCGATAAGAGGCCCGAGACAAAAGCGGCGCCCGAGAAGAAGCCTTGAGCGGCGATCGCGCGAGAAGGAGAGTTTATGTCAGTTCAGAACTGCCTGCTGCGATTGACGGTCCTGATCCTTGCAACGGCCGCGGGGACTGTGCAGGCCCAGACGGGGCCGGCACAGAAGCGGGTCCGCCCCATCGACCGAGCGATCCGCGACCAGCGGGACGCCAAGATCCTGTTCCAGGACCTGGTCAAGATCATGCACAGCGTGGCCGCCGAGTTGGAAAAGACCGATCCGGCCTCTTCGGCGATCATCGCGGCGGCGGCGACCAAGGCCGACGAGGCGCTGATCGCCGACGACATGGAGAAGGTCATCGCCCTGTTGCAGACCGGCCTGGTCATCCCGGCCGACACCACGCAGGCCCAGGTGATTCACCGGCTCCGCCAGGTGCTCGAGACGCTCCGCGGCGGCGACGACCTGGTCTCGCAAATGATCAAGCTGGAGGAGATGCGGCAGCAGTTGGAGGCCGTCAACAGTCTCATCCGGCGGCAACGGGCCCTGGAGCGGCTCTCGCGCAACCTGGCCTTCGGCAAGGAGGTCGGCGAGAGGCTTGCCGCCTCCCGCGAAGAAGCCGTGGCGACGGCCAAGACACAGCGGGAGTTGCTCGGCGAGACGCAGAAGATCGTCTTCGGCCCCGTCGTCATGCAACTCGCCGGCGCGCGGCGCGCGATCCGCGCCGTGCACAGGCGGATGGAGGGCCTGGCCAAGGAATTGGGCGACCCCTTTCCTTCGCCCGACAAGATGGCGGCGAATATCGCCGCCGCGCAAAGCATGGTCGCCGAGTTCAACGCGGCGCGGATCCGTTACAAGACCTTGGTCAACGAGTCCGGGCTGGCCAAAGTGCTGGAGCAGACCGGCGCCGCCAAGGAGGCCGCCGAGACGCTGGAGCGCTTGGGCAAGGCCCAGGAGGAACTCGCCCGCTCCGCCCGGGGCCTGGAGCAAGACCAGTTGAAGGAGGCGATCGTGTCTGCGGGCGAGGCCCGCCTGCACGTCAACGGCGCCCTGGCTGCCTTGGACCGCACGGCCGGGAAGGCCGGCGGCGCGTTGCCGATTCGGGAACTCCTTGCCGAACAGGAGGCGTTGGGCCGGAAGATCGACCCGCTGGAGGCGGTCCTCGCGGAATGGACGGCGGGGGAGGAAATCGAGGGCAAGGTGCTGTCGAAGAGCGAGAAGGCCCGGCAGTGGGCCGCCGCCCAGCCCCGCGATCCCGCGGCGGACGCCGGGCCGGCCGAGAGGCCCAAGCCCGAGGCTGCTTCGCCCGCCATGGCGGCCGCCGGCGGGCTGGCCGATTACGACAAGGAAGCCGCGCTGGCCGGCCAGAGCGCCTTGCTCGGGCAACTGGAGGACTGGGTCAAGCGGTTCGACGACGCCCTGTTCGGCTTGGAGAGCCTGCGCAAGGACCCCAACTACCCCCGGCAGCAGAACGACCAGGAGCAGCTCACCAAGGACATCGCCGCGCTGGCCAGGGGCGAGTTGCCCGGCCGCTCGGCCGGCGAAAAGACGGCCCCCGCGCCGCCCGCCAATGAAGTGAAAGTGATCCTGAGCAAGGCGGCCGACTTCTCCACGTCGGCCGCCGCGATGCTCCACGAGCGGAAAGCGAAGGAGGCCAACGGCGACCAGAACGACGTGCTCCGCGCGCTGGCGGAAGCCGCCAACTCGCTGGATTCCGAAATCAACGCGCGAATGCCCATCCTGACCAAGGAACTGAGGACCACGGCGCTGGCGCAACTGGAAAGGCTCATCGTGCTGGAAAAGGCCTGCCATGGCGACACGATCACCGTCTGGGAAAAACGCAGGCCCGACAACAGCTTCGCCCGGCCGGAGCTGACGCGCATCGCCGCCGTGACCAGCCTCCAGGGCCAGATCGTCTCGTTGTTCGACGAAATGGTCGAGATGCTGCGCACGGCGAGGTCCGGCCACGGAGCGCTCATCCAGTTTCCGCCGATCATGTGGATGCTGTTGGACATGACCCGCCCCGACCTGGTCGAGATCAAGGAGCGGTTGCAGCAGAAGGACGTTGGGCCCGGCACACAGGCGCTCCAGAAGGAAGTCATCGACCGCTTTCAGGGCATGTACAACGCGGTGAAGCCCGGCAACGACGAGTTGGGCAAACCGCCCGAGTACTCGGCCCAGCATGTTTGGCGGGACATCGAGTTGACGCGCACCGACCGCGGCGCCGAGATCATGCTGCTGATGTTCGTGCAGACGCAGGTCAACCGCCGCGCCCAGGAACTGGAGGCGATGAAGAAGAGCGGCGCGCCGGCCGGCGTGGACCTGGCCAAGGAGTTCCAGAAGATCGCCGCACAGCAGGCCCAGATCAGCGATGCGGTCAAGAAAATGCTCAGCGAGGACATGAACGCCGAACGGTGAAGGGACCGGCGGAGGCCATGAATACGTTTTCCAGCAAGAAAGGACGGACCATGAGCAAGTGCTTGATAATGGCGATGGCAATCGGCCTCGCCTGCGCCGCGTGGGCAGCCGACGCGCCGCAGAGGCCGGTCGAAAAAAACAAGCCCTCGGGGGCAGTCAACCTGGCGACCGTCGAGCCGCTTTGCTATCCTCCTCCGGAATCGCTGTCCGAGGCGGGGAAGTTGCGCCTCCGCGCCGAGCGCGTGGTGATGGCCGCCGAGTTCGCCGCCAATCCCGACAACGATCCGGCGCTGGTCAAGCGCGTGGTGGCCCAAATGAACGACGGCGCCAAGGACACGGTCCAGGACAACTTCGACCGCTTCGCCAAGGCCCTGGCGGAAATCGACTTCACGCGGCGGGGCTCCACGTTCCGGCGGGCATACGAACTCTACCGGCAAGGCAAATGGGAGCAAGTGATCGCGGCCCTTGAACCGTTGATGTTCGAGCGCGGCGGGGTGAAGACGGGGAAGAAGCACAACACCATGCCGCCGTTCTCCTATGTCATCGCCAAGACCCTGCACGCTGAATGTTGCGGCCGAGTGGGCGACCTGGTCGAAACGGCCATCGCCTACCAGATCATCTTCCGGAAACTGCCCGGCAATCTGACCTTCAGCGCCACGGCCCGCTTCCGCGCGGCCGCGCTCTACGAGCAGACCGCCCGGCCGCACTACGCCCTGGCAATCTGCAAGTCGCTGGCAGCCGTGTATGCCGACATGCTCGACGACGAGGAGAACCTGCGCCTGGCCGCGAAGATCGACGCGCTGCTGGCGAGCGACCCGTACCGGGCGGCCCTGATGCAATCGAGTCAGAATACGGCGCGGCTCTTCCGCTGCGAAGGCGGTCCGCTGGTCCGGCAGACCGGCGGCAACATGCTCCGCCTGCTGGCGGCCATGAACCTGTTTCCCGACGAGGAACCCGTCCCCTTCGAGCACTGCGAGCAGATCGTCCAGGGCGGCGACAAGAGCGAGCTCAAGGAGGGCGGCCTGCCGAAAATGCTGGCCATCGGCGACGACCCCGACATGACCGGCTCCGACGATTGGGGCAAACTCCGCCCCCGCGAGAAACAAGAGTTGTTGCAGATGTTCAACGAGATGTACCCGCAGCGATACCGCGAGATGTTGGAAAGCTACTACAAGAACATGTCGGTGTCGGAAACCAATGGAGCCCGCACGCCTCGCTAAGCATTGGCGCAGAAACAAGTGTCGCCTTTCGCTCCGCGAAAGCTGCGCTGCTTTCGCGGAGCGAAAGGCGACAATGCGACGGTTGTTGATTCGCCGGTCGTAAATGACCTTGCACGATTGTGCATTTAATCCCATGCGAAAGATTGCCGTGCTCTTGATGATTCTTGTTCCACTCGGCCAGGTCCGCGCCGCGGTGGTGCGCACCGTGGACGGCCGCCAGGTGGAAGGCACGATCGCGGCCATGGACGCGAAAGCCGTGACGCTCCAGACGCCCAAGGGGGCGGAGAAGGTCGATCTTGACGACGTGATGTCGATCGACTGCGGGCCGGCGGCCGCCGTCAGCCCCATGGCAACCGCCGGCCAGCAGGTGATCGTCGCGGAGGACGGCAGCCAGGTGGCGGTCAAGGATGCCGCGATCGGCGGTGGCCGGTTGACGGCGACGACCGCGGTTGCCGGCCGTGTCTCCGTCAACCTCGAAGGGGTGGCTCGCCTGTTCCGGCCGCGCCCCGGCGACAAGCCCGCCGACCTCCAGCGGCAGCGCGAGGCGTTGAAACTCGAGCGCGGCGCCAGCGACGTCCTCGTGGTGGCCGGCGGCGGCCAGTGGGTGCCGGTCAAAGGGCTCGTCGAGGCGCTGGACCAGCAGCAGGTCCGCTTCAGCTACAACGGGCGCAGTACGTCCATGGATGCCGCCACGGTCGTGATTGTCGAGATGGCCAAGACCAGCGACGCGCCGCCGAAGGTCCGCGGCCAGGTCCTGTGCGCCGACGGCAGCCAGATCGCCTTTGCTGCGCTGGAGTTCGACGCCAAACAGGCGCGGGTGGGCAGCCCCTCGCTGGGCAGGCTTGTGCTGGAGCTCGGCCAGGTCGCCTCCGTCCGGTTGCAAAACGCGGCGCGGCTTACGTACTTGAGCGACTTGACGCCTTCCGAGGTGCGGCAGGTGCCTTACTTCGGCGATAACGTCCCCCTCTCCCCCCGGGAGAGGGCCGGGGTGAGGGGAAGCGACACGGAGCCGTTCTCCTGGCGCAAAGACCAGTCCGCGGCCGGCCGGCCGCTGCAAACCGGCGGCACCTCCTATGCCAAAGGCCTGGGGTTGCACGCCCGTTGCGAGATCGCTTTCGACCTGGGGGGCGCGTACCGGCAGTTCACCGCCGTCGCCGGCGTCGACGACGCCCTGCGCCGCGGCGCCGCCAGGCTGACGGTCCTGGTGGACGGCAAGCCGGCCCGGAGCGCCGTGCTGCTGGACCGCGCCAAGTCGCCGGAAACCCTGCGCGTCGATGTCCGCAACGCCAGGCGATTGACCCTTATCGCGGATTTCGCGGAAGACACTTACGGGGCCGGGGCCCGCGTGAACATTTGCGACCCCCTTTTGACCAGGTGAGGTGCAAGACATGTCAACCGACAACCGATCGAGCACAACGGCGCGATTGGCCGTCCTCGTTGCCGCAGTGGCGTCCGGGCTGGCAGTGCAGGGCGGCGGCCCGGCGCGGGGCCAGGTCCAGCATCCCTTCATCCTCTGGACCAGGGAGGACGCGGCCGCGATCCGCCAGCGGATCGAGAAGCAACCCTGGGCCAAGCGCGAGCTGGAGCGGATGTTCGAGAAGGACCCGGGGCCCGAGACCCGCCGCAGCGTCGATAACCTCTTCCGCTACATGGTGCTGGGCGACAAGGGGGGCGTCGAAGTCGAGACGGGCCTGCTCAACGACTTCATCGGCGCTCCGCCCGACATCAAGGACCCGTTCGACTGGATGTGGCACCACATGGACCACTACGAGATGGCGCTGCGCTACGACACGCTGTACGCGGAGATCAAGCCGGCGACGCGGCGGGCGCTGGACGCCACCTTCCGCCAGTTGGCCCGCTGGGGCATCGAGGAGGAGCGGCTCCGCGGTTTCGAGGGCTACCCGCGCCTGGCCAGCCACACGATCTGCGCCCTGGTGACCGGCGACAAGCGATTGATCCGGGGCATCTTCGAGATGCCTGGCGGGCTGAAGGACTACTTCGACTCCATGGTGGACGGCCGCTTCTCGCGCGGCGCCGGCACGCCTTCGCGCGGCCACATCGGGCACATCCTGCTCTGGTGCCGCGGCTGCGAGCGGTTGGGACTGGACGAGATCGGCTTCAGCTACGTGGGCAAGAGCGGGGCGACGCTGCGGAAGTTCCTGGAAGGGATCATCGCGTCGGCCGATCCGCGGATCGAGATCCCCGGCGGCCGGCCGTTCTACGGCAGCGCGCTGATGCGCCACACGCAGCCCTCCGGATTGCCCGGCGTCGAGGCCTTCCCGTTCGCCTTCTGCGGGACCATCATCCACGGCCAGTTGCCCGGGGGCGGGGTTTCGCCGCACGACCCCTGGCACGGCGGCGTCGGCGCGAAGGGCTACAGCCCCCTGGAAACGACCGGAGAAAGCATGACGCTCTTATCGGCCTTCGAGCTGGCCCACCGCAAGTGGCCCGATGCCGGTTTCGACTACTTCCTCGCGCAGATGCGCCGGCCCGGCGACGAGCGGTACGTGCCTTCGCTCTACTGGGGGCTGGAGCCCATCGACCCGGCCAAGGTCAAGACGCCGGCCATGCCGTCGCTGGCCGCGCCGGGGCGAGGGCAGGCCCTGCTCCGCGCGGAGGAGGGGCCCGAGTATTGGACCTCGCCCGCACCGGCCGCGGCCCTGGAGATGGGTTTCGGTCACGGCCTCCAAGGCGCGGCGTTCTCCCTGTTGGGCCTGACGGCCTTCCAGCGGCCCCTGTACTTCGACGAGAGGCACCTGGGCGCCTTCGGCGAGGGTCCCACGTGGGCCGCGGCCGCGCGCAGCCATTGCACCGTCGCCGTCGACAACCGGCATCTCGCTCAGGTCCGCTCGGGCTGGGCGGTGGTGACGCAAGCAGTCTGGCCCAAACCGCCGGGCCGCTGCCCCGTCCGCAGCGACTTCAACAAGCTGGCCAAGTTCGTGGCCGTCCGGGGCCAGCCTCGCGAGGTTGAAGTCGCCGATCCCCGGACCAAGGCGACCACGAAACAGTTGTTGGAGTTCTATCCGGGCGTCAAGGACACGGAGCGGTGTCTGCTGCTGACCCGCGAGTACCTTTTCGACGTTTTTCGCATGGTCAGCTCCGAGCCGCGGACCTATCACTGGCTCGTCCACGCCTTCGGCAAGGCCGTTCCAGACCGGCCCGAAGAGTGGAAGGAGAGCAAGGACTTGCCGGCGGCCCTGGCGAGCGGCGACGAGGCCGGGATCTACAACTTCCGCGACGAGCGATCGCTGGCCGCGGACGGCCGCACGTGGTCCCTCGGCGCCGTGCAGACCTGTGCGCTGGAGGACCTCTCGTCGAGCCGGCTCGGTCAGGCGTGGTACGACCGCCGGATCGGCGTCCGCGTGACCATGCTCGGCGAGCCCGGCACGACGGCCTATTTCGCCCCCTTCCCCGGCACGCGGGGCGAGCGGCCCGTCAAGCCTCGCGGCGAGGCGGTGCCGCAGCTCGGCGACGAACACCGCCTCAAGCCGCGCGACAAGCAATACGACACCGAGGACCAGAACATCCGGGAACTCGACGTGCCCCCGGCCGGCGCCGCGCCCGCTAAGCGGGACAAGCCCAAGCCGGAGAAGCCGCCCGAGGAGGCCAGGCCGAAGCTGGTCTTCGACCCGAAGCGCGCCGACGAGATGGGCGGCGTGTCGATCATCGCTGCCCGCAGGACCCCGGCGACCGCCTTCGTCGTCCTGCACGAGCCGATGGAAAAGGGGCAGTGGAAGATCGACGTGCTCCGCCGCATCGGGCAGACCGACCAGGCCCTGGCCGTCGCGGTCGTCGGCAGAGGCGACTCGCCGGTCAACGACCGGGTGTTGCTGAAGTTCGGCGACGGGACCGACCGGCCGGTCACGCTCGCCGGCGACGGCGAGAGTTTCACCTTCGCCGACCACGCCTGCGTGCGGATCGCCAAGGACGCGGTCGAGGCGGTGGGCGACCTCCGCGCGATGAATCTCAAGGTGGAAGGCCGCCCCAAATTGGTCCTGAACGGAAAAGAGCAGAAGGCCGAGATTGCCGGCGGCACACTGTCGTTCGGCCAGTAACCAGGGCTGGAGTCTCGGGAACCCCGACCATTCCGACCACGATCCAAGGAGTCGAAACCATGACGTTCCGGGCAAGGGCCAAAATGGTCGCCGCTCTGGCGGCATGTAGCCTACTGGCGGGCACGGCTGCGAAAGCAAGTGGTGTGGCTAGGGTCGTTGCCGGCGAAGTGCCACGACGCCGTGGTCTTGCGCTATGCAAGCGCACTGAGCGAGGCGGAAACCGCCGAAGCGTTGGGATGTCCGCGGAGCACAGCGACGAACCGAGTCCTGTGCGGGTTGGAGAAGATGCGGAAGTTCCTGAGCCGTCGCGGGTACATGCTGGCACCGGCGGCGGTGGCCGGCATTCTGGAACAAACACAGGCAGCCATGCCGGCTGGGCTTGCCGCGCAGATCGTGGCCTGCTGTACGGGCAAGGCTGTTGTTTCCTCGGCCATTCTCACCACCATTCAGGGAGTCGAAGCCATGATGTTCTGGGCGAAAGTAAAGATAGCCGCCACCGTGGCCGCCTGTTGCCTGCTGGTGGGCACGGGGATGACCATACTCGCGCACAAGGTCATTGCCGTGCCGCCGTCCGGGTCTCGGCCGGCAGCAGGCGAGATGTCGGCCGCGATACCGGGCGCGGTGTTTGCCGCTGCACCCGTGTCTGCGCCAGTCAGCGCCGCCGAGAACGCAACCGACTGGGCCATCCTCGTTGACAATTGGCTCAGTCCGATGCCTCTGCGGCTTTACTTGAAGGAGGATGGCGGCAAGATCACGGCCGGCTTTGCGCTCGGCGATGGGGTTTACGCCCCTAATGCCGTGGCCATCGAGGAGTTGAAGGTGTCGGCTAACGGGTTGACCGGAAAAACGCTCATCACGCCGATGAAGGGCGCGCCCAGCAAAGAGTGGTTCCCGGAGAAGGGTCCGGTGCGCACGCTCGCGCTGGATCTGGTGCGCGAGAAAGGGAAGGTGAGCGGTACGGCCGAGATCACCGACGACAAGGGCGGAAAAGTCGGGAAGCCGCGCGCCGTAAAAGGCTACACGGCCCCGGCAGAAGCGCCAAGGATATGGTGGATGGAGTTGTTGGGGCATGGCGTGGCGCAGACCATGAATTGGGGAAGCGACTGGATATGTATGAAAGTGAGCGTGGCCGATGGCGCAGCCAGACGCGCGGAAATGGTCCTGGGCAGTGCCGGGCCGCCGTGTTACGTGCGGGGCTGGGCCGTTGAGCAGGGGCGGTTCGAGATCAAAGGCGGTAATCTCGTCGCTTCGTTCGGCGTCCGCATTCGACCGAAGATGATTGAGGGACTCGCCGAAGACCCTCGCAACAAGGGGTGGTTGGACAAGGCCAAGGCCTTCGGCGGCGGCGCCGTGACGTTCACCGCGCCGCTGATCGCCGGCTATTCGTCGGGGCAGTTGGCCTACAAAGGCGCCGATGGCGAATCCGTGGGCTGCTTCATCGCGCGGGTCACCACCGTGCCGATGGTTTTCGAGGAAGACGAGCCGAGAGGAAGAAGATGATGATGGGGCCACGAGGCACAAAGCGGGCGGCGTCGGCGCAAATCGTCTGGAAGTACACCACAAGCCAGAGGAGACGCAACATGCACACGAACCTGAAGGGTATCCTGGCAAGAGGTCTATTGGCGGCCATCGCGATGGGTCTGCTAGGCTGTTCCGGCATCACCCACGCGCAGACGAGAGAAAGCACGGCGGATCGGGTCTTGGTGTCGAAGGGCGAGAACCAGATCGCGCTGGCCAACCGCAATATCGAGGTACGCGTCGATCTGAAGACCGGCACATACGCGATCGCCGCCAAAGGCGAACCCGCTGCTCGCGTCGAAGGGGCCCGCTGGGGCATTACTGACAGTGACGGCGTTGCCATTCTTCCGGCTCCAGGCGCCAGCTATCATGCTGAGACGCGGGACATCTCCGGCGCTCTCGGCCCGGGCAAGCGGTTGACCATTTCGGCCGTCGCTCCGAAGGATGCATCCGCGCTCCTGGAAATGGAGCTGTTCCAAGACAAGAGCTTCGTCTCGCTGAACGTCGGCATCGACAACCGCGCCGACAAGCCCATCCAACTCGGCCAACTGCACCCGATCATCGCGACGGCGTTCAAGGGCCGGAACGTGGCCGAGAAGTTCATGGTTCTCGACGGCGATACCGGTTGCGTGCCCACGCGACTCCGGCCCGATGCGCAGCAGGTCAAGTGTCGGAACAATCTCCTCGCCAAGTTCGGCCAGGATCCCGCGCATTGTCTGGTCATCGGCGGCCTGACGTACCACGACTTTGAGAAATTCGCCCGCGTCGAGCGCAAGGCCGACTCGATCGACTTCGATTGCTGGAGCGAAGACCCCGTCGGCCGGCGCGTCGAGCCAGGCGAACGCTACCTGCCCGACGACAAGGTCTACATCGACATCGCCGCGCACGACCCGTTCGAGGCGCTGGAGCAGTATGCCCGCGCGGTGAAAGTCGCTCAGCAGGTCGAAATCCCTGCGTTCGATTTCCCCACGGTCTGCCTCTGGTGGGCGTCGCAAGTCGGCCCGAAGGCCAACGACACAATCGGCGCCGTCCGCGAGATGGAGAACATCGTCAAGAGCGGCTTTCTCAAGTACAGCCGCGTCGGCGTGCGTCTGCTTCCCGACAGCTACGACAAGAACAACTGCGACGGCTGGTGGGACGATGAGCACTGGGCCAAGTGCGCCCCGACCTTCGCCGAACCCGGCCCGTGCTACAAGCCGCCGTATGAGACGACCAAAAAATGGTGCCAGGCCATCATCGAACGCGGCGGCGTGCCGATCGGCTACATGCGCACCAACGGCCGGTCGGACGACTACGCCAAGGCATTCCCCGGCCATTTCCTCTTCAACGATCCGTCGCGCCAGATCAAGAAGCCCGTCGGCCTGCGCTGGTGGGAGCGCGGCTGGCCGGCCAGTCAGCGCAACCTCGTCGGCTACGACTTCACCGACGCTGACTTCCTCAAGCACATGCGCGAAGTCTACGCCAACCTGAAAGCGGCGGGCCTGGCGGGCATCTTCTATGACTACCCCAAGCTCACCGGTTGGTGCCACGAGGGCGGCTTCGAAGATCCGCATGCGACCACGGCCAAAGCCTACCGGAACATCTTCGCCCTCGCCCGGGACGGTCTCGGCAAAGGCGCCTACACCCAGGAGCGCGCCTACTTCCTCGGCTCGGACGTAAGTGTCGGCCTGGTCGCGTCGCAGCGCACGATCTGGGACAACACGATGTGGGCCCCGCCCGTGATCAGCCGCGCCGGCCTGCGCTGGTACAAGAACCGCGTCGTGATGAATTACGACACGGATGGCAAGCAGGTCCTCGACGAGTTTCGCCGCAACGGCCGCGACGGCGTCCGCGCGATGTTCACGATGACCTACGTCGCTTCGGCCCGGCTGCTCCTGGCCAACAGCTTCTCGCAGATGACGGCCGAGCAGCTCTATGATCTTTCGCGCGTGATTCCCTTCCACGCGGCGCCGCAAAGTGCGCGGCCGCTGGATCTGTTCAGCGGCGGCCCGTACCCGCGGGTTTACGACTTCCGCGTGGACCACCGCTGGCATCAACTCACCTTCTATAACACGTCGGTAGAGAAAGGCGAGTGGCCGAGCATCGACGTCGACCTCGAGCCGTTCACCGAGGGCCGGCGGGACTTTCCGCCGAAGGTGCGGGCGCTCAAGCCGGTGGCGAGCATGGTTTCCGTACAACTCGGCGCCACGTGCGCTGAGGGCGGCTTGGGCCTTGACCGTGACACCCGCTACTACGTCTATGACTTCTGGAATGACAAATGGGTCGGGGTCTATCGCGGCAGTGATCGCCTTCAGCAGCAACTTCGCCCCTCCGAGGCCCGGATGATGTCGATCCACGCCGTCGAATCCCACCCTCAGTTCCTCTCGACCAACCGCCACGTGATGCAGGGTTATGTGGACCTGGCGGGCCGGCCGAGGTGGGACGCGGAAAGGCGGGAGTTGTCAGGAGTATCCAAAGTGGTCGGCGGTGAGACGTACAAGGTCGTCATCGCCACGAACGGTTGGCGCATGCAAGCCTCTTCGGCCACCGGCGCCACGACCCGAACCCGCATGACCAATGAGGCCGACGGCCTGTTGGAACTGCTGCTGGAAACGACCGAGAACCGGGACGTCGCGTGGACTGTGACCTTCGCCGACGGCAAAGGCTTATCGATCTTGCCCCACAACTGAGGAGTACTACCCGTGACTAATCATGCCATTTCGATGGTTCGGGGATGTCTCGAAAGGCTGCCGGGTGCGGCGGTGCTCGCTGCGCTGGCGAGTGCTTGGTGCTTCGTCGCCGTGGGAGCCTTTGGGCTGGCCGCCCGCGCCGAAGGGCCGAAGGTGACTCACGATTGGCCCGGCTACACCGGCCCGTCTCGGAGGAGTCGCGCGATGCGAGTCGGCCGCCTGTGGCTGACGTGCCTGGTCCTCGCCGGTTCCGCAACGTTGCCGGCGGCCGAGCCGCCCTTTTCTTCCGGCGACGTGACCATCACCCTGGACGGCGGCGCAGGATGGGGCCAGGGCCCCTTCGCCACGGTCCGGCTCGACATGCTCCTCGATTTCGCGCTCCAAGACGGCAAGTGGCAGGTGGAGGCATGGGGCGATACGCCCTGGTTCAACTGCGGCCACCACTCCGGGCAGATCACCAAGAGCGAGCAGCGCGGCGGCAAGACCCGCTTGTCGGTCGTGATGAACATCGAAGGAGTGCCACGCGTCCCGGGCGGCAAGGCGCAGTTCGACCTGGAACTCGATCGCAAGGGCGACCGCCTGGACGGCGCCTACCGGGGCACGTTCCTGGACAACGCCGTCGAGGGCAAGGCGTCCGGGCAGGTCCAGCCGGCACTGGTGCGGCAGGTGCCCGGATTCGCTCCCCTCGATCCCGGCGAACATCCCCGGCTGATCTTCCGCAAGCGCGATCTGGCGGCGATCAAGCGCCGGGCGGCGACCCCGGAGGGCAAGGCCATCCTGGAGATGCTCACCCTGCGTGCGCCGGTCCGCGAGGTCGGCCAGGCGGGCGACCGGCGAAGCTCGTGGATCGCGGCCAACTGGGGCGCGGTGTACCAGTTGACCGGCGACCAGGAGGCCGCTGACAAGGCCCGGCGAATCCTGGTCGACGAGATCGTCAAGAGGCCCATGCCGCAGGACCGCGCCGATCTGCACATCGCCCCGCGCTTGCTGGGCGCGGCCCTGGCGTACGACTTGTGCTACGACGCTTGGGATGCCGAGTTCCGCGCCATGCTGACCGGCTATCTTCGCAGCGCGATGCTCAACCTGTATCGCGGCGTCAACGACGGCGTGGAAATGGCCGGCTTTCAACCGGAGCCGTGGACGCACGCCAATGCCGTCCGCATGGGCGCGCTGGGCTGCCTGGCGATTGCACTGCTGGGCGAGAAGGATTCCGCCGGCAAGCCGGTGGAAGAGGCGGCTGCCGTCGCCAAGGCCGCCGAGCGCGACGTGGTCAAGTTTCTCCGCCTGGGGCTGGCGCAATCGGGCAAGGGCATGGAAGGCGACGTGCTCAAGGCCCTCGCGCTCTCCAACGGCGTGCTCCCCTTCCTGCACGCGGCGAAGACCGCCCTGGGACGCGACTTGAGCCGGGTGAACCCGTTCCTCCTGGCCGGTCACGTGCTGGAGGCCGCCGTGCCCGCCGAAGGCCCCCTCGTCACCGGCCTCTCCAGCATCTCCGTGCAGGCCTCCGGCCGCTGGGCCATGGGCCTCGGCACCGTCCCGGCCGACTTCCTTCCGGCGATGAAGTGGTGCTTCGATCGCGAGTGCGGCCTCTTGGGCAAGGGCCATTTCGATTGCGCCTACCCGTTCCACGCGGCCTATATGCTGGCGAACTATCCCTTCGACACCGCTGCCCGGCCGCCGCAGTCGGTCCTGCCGCTGGCAGTGCGAGACGACGCGCACGGCCGCCATGTCTTCCGCAGCGCATGGAAGGATCGGGGCGACATCCGCACCGTCGTCAATCTCCGCAGCACTTCTCTGCCGGGCTGGAACCTCAAGGACGCCGAGTTGCCGGGCGTGGCGAAGATTTCCGGCTTCGGCCCGGCATGGCTCGCCGCGCGGCTCGGCATCGCCCCGAAGAACGATTTCTTCGGCGGCGAAACGCTGTATTTCGCCTCGCCCCGCCCGCAACAGTATATCCTGGGCGCGAAGCTCGACCGGATGTATTGGGACGATCTCAACCAGCCCGGCCGCCCCAGGCCGCCGACGGCGAAGGACGCGGCAGCCGCCGCCCCCGCTGTACAGCCTGAAGCCGGCGTCGTGCGGTTCCCCTATGCCCCCGGCGCGTATCACGACCTGAAGATCAAGTGTACGCGGCACTTGGGCATCGACTACAGCGGCGCCTCGGGCGCCCCGGCGCTGGTGGTCTTGGTGGAGCAGGCCGAGGGCTTCGCCGACGAGGAGTGGTCTTTCGTGCCGCGGGGCGCCAAAGCGAACGCCCAAGGGTTCACGGTGGGCGATGCGGCAACGGGCGCAACCATGGCGGCGGTCCGCGTGGCCCCGGCCAACCCGCCCGGCGGCCGGCTCCGCGGCAGCGGCAATTACTTCTTCCTATTCACAGTGCAAGTTGAAGCCCCGCCGAAAGTCAGTATCGCGGGAGAGGGCATCCAGGCCAAAGTCGCCGTGGGCGGCCAGACGGTCAGGTTCGACGGCGAGAAGATCGTGTTTGAGAAGTGAGGCCGGCCGGAGGGCGAAAATCGCTGCGCAAGAAACGCGCGCATGGATTTGCGGAAAAACGCAGGTGCCATCTACGCCCGGATTATTCACGATCTGGCAACGGTGCGCGCAGTGTGCCACTGCTTGCTTGCAAGCAGTGTGAAGCGCAAATCGTTGTCCATTCACTGCTTGCAAGCAAGCAGTGGCACACGCTCATGAATAATCCGGGCTACGCAGCTTCGTTCGGGAATCAAGCCTTGTCTAATCCACAGCGGCCGGAGAAGGGGCCGCGGGGACGATAGCCGGGAGGTGCGTCGGCGCCGGGGCGCCCGCTTGCGGAGCGCTGTCCAAGGGCGAGACGCCCTCGTCGAGCATCCGGTAAAGCGTTCGCCGGTGGAGGCCCAGCGCGCGGGCGGCCGCCGCCTTGTTCCCGCGGCATCGGTGGACCATTTCCTCGATGATCGACCGCTCCATGGCCTTCAACCCGCCGGCAAGCGGCAGAGAGACCGTGTCGCCGTTTCTTCGTGCCGGACTGCCGGGCGGGGGCAGGTCCGGGAGGCATTCCGGGCCGATCTCCGGGCCGTTGCTGAGCACCGCGGCACGGGCGACGGCGCCGGCCAGTTGCGCGGCGTTGCCGGGCCAGTCGTATCCCAGCAGGCACTCCCACGCCTGGTCGTTGAATCGGGGCGGCGGCCGGTCCGGGTTCCACGTGCGGCTCACCGCCGCCAGGAAGCGCTCGGCCAACAGGCGGACGTCCTGCGGCCGTTGGCGCAACGCGGGGACCCGGACGGGCACCACGTTGAGCAAGTAGTAGAGGCCGCTGTAGAAGCGGTTCTCGGCGACGGCGGCCTTCAAGTCCTCGCGGGTCGAGGCGACGACCCGGACATCGCCCCGGCGGGCCTCCGGCAGCGCCGGCCTGTCGCGGTCGTCGCCCTGGAGCGCGTCGAAGAGCTTGACCTGGGTCGCAAAGGGCAGGTGGCAGACATTTTCCAGGAAGAGGGTGCCGCCAAGGGCAGAGTGCAAGAACCCCGGCGAGGCGGGTTCTTTGGCATCGCCATTGTGGCCCGGCCGCCCGAAGAGCGTCTCGTCGGCGTCGGTTTCGCCCAGCGAGTCGCAGGGGACGCGGACGAAGGGCCCGCCCGAGCGGCGGCTCCGCGAGTGGAGGTGATAGGCCAGCAGTGCCTTGCCGGTCCCGATCTCCCCCTCGATGAGGACGGCGGCGTCGGTCGGAGCGACCCGGGCCACCAGGTCGATGATCTCGCTCATGGCGGGCCTGTCGGCGGCGAATTGGGCGAAGATTTCGGCCCAGTCGTCCGGCGCGTCGGGCGCCGGTTCGCCCGGCGCCGCGGCCCGGGGGTCCGCCGCCGGCCGGGCGCCGCGATGGATCGCCCGCTGAAGGCACCCGTGAATCTCACCGTCCGAAAACGGCACGGCCACGAACTCCGTGTGCGGGACGCGGACCCTCAGCCGGGCCAGGTCCAGCACGGGCCGGTCCGCCAAGACGACCACGGACAAGCCCGGCTGAATGCTCACGGCCTGCCGCACCAGGTCGTCGTCGACGCCCTCCGTTTCCATGTCCGCGAAGAGGACCTGGCAGGGCGTGCGATCCAACGTCGATAGGCACGACGAGCCCTTGTCGGCCCAGGCCATGGAAGCCCCTTGGCGGCGCAAGACGCTGCCCAACCGCTCCCGCACATGCGCATCCCTGGTGACGATCAAGACATGGAAAGGCGTCATGGGATTGCTCCCTTTCTTGGCAAAAGAGGAACGGCCAATCCGACCACGATGCGAGACTTGGAACCGTGTGGCCGAAAGAAGCATACCGCACGGCAGATTCACGCAGCCAGACCAATCGGAGGCACTTGGTCACGAAGAGTGCGTCGCGCTGGGGCCTTACGGCGGCAGGTGTGACGGTCCGCCTCGCTATGCACAGCAGAATGTGTCGCACGGTCTCCTCCGATCAGTGCGGACACAACACGGGTCGCAAAGACGCTCGGCGTTTTCGTGCCGTGATTCGCGTCATTTGAGCAGGTTGCGTCGATTCTACCAACAGCAAGTTGCACCGGTTTTGGCGCGATGTGACATAGAGGTGTCACGGGAGAGCCGCCGGAGCAAGAGAGGGCGGGCATGCGAAACCGCAAGCGGAGCGCCCACCTTCCGCCTTCTTCCCTAATCCCCCCAACTCCCAACTCCTAACTCCTAACTCCTAACTCCTAACTCCTAACTCCTAACTCCTAACTCCTAACTCCCAACTCCTAACTCCCAACTCCTAACTCCTAACTCCTAACTCCTAACTCCTAATCCCCCTTCTTCGCCTTCGGCTTTTCGCCGGGCACGACCACCATCTTCACGTGGGCCGCGTATTTCTCGATGAGATTCAGGAGCCTGGTTCGCTCCGGGTGGTCCGGCTCGATGTCCAGGACCATCCGCCACTGGGCCACCGCGGGGTCCGGCCGCCGCGCCTCCTCGTAGGCGTAGCCGAGCTTCAGGTGCAGCGAGGCGGTCTGAGGGCTCTCGGTCACCGCCTTGACGAGGTAGTCGATGTACTTGTCCAGGTCGCCGGCCTCGTTGTACTGGTCGGCCACCGAGAGGTAGGCGTCCACCCGCGTGGCCTTGTAGGCCGCCGGGTCCAGCCGGATCGCCTCCTCCAACAGATCGAGATACCGGTCGTATTGCCCCGTGCCGAAGGCCGCCTGCGCGTAATAGTAATAGAAGAGCGCCTTGTCGTCCTTGACCGTCGGGCCGATCTTGGCGAACATCTCGTAGGCCTGGGCGTATCGCCGGGCGTTCAGGTAGATGGTCGCCCGGAGAACGTGGATGTCCGGCCGGTCCTCGATGCCGTCGGCCACGGCCCGGGCGATCTGGTAGATGGCCGAGTTCTCCGGGGCGCAGCGGAAGACGTCTTTTTGGCCGGGCACGGGCTCGATCAGGTACCAGGCGCCGTGGATCGTGCCGGGCGTGCCGGACTTGATGCTCTGGACGCTCACCGCCCCGAAGTAGTTCCGCAGGTTGAAATAGGCGGAGCCGAGCTTGTAGCGCAGGACGGGGCTGTCCAGGCCCAGCCGCAGGGCCTCGTGGAAACTGTCGGCGGCCAGGGCGAAGAAGTTGGCCGCCAGGTAGAGGTTCCCCAGTTGGTAATGGTCCGAGGCGCTTTGGGGATTGAGCTTCAGCGCCTCTTCGTAGTTCTTCCGCGCCTTGTCCCGCTCGTCGAGGTTGTTCTGGGCCTCGGCCAGCATGTGGTAGGTCGGATAGTCGTGGCGATACTTCAAGAGCGGATCGAGCACGCGGACCACGTCCTTCCATCGCTTGGCGGCCGAGTAGAGTTCGCCGAGCATCTGGCCGGCCTCGACGTGGTCCGGCGCCGCCTTGAGGATCTCCTCCAGGTTGGAAATCGCCTCGGCGTCCTTGCCGGCGTAGCGATATGCCCGGGCCAGGTGGAGCCGGTAGCTCGTCTTGGTCTTGTCGGCGGCGACGGCCTTGCCCAGCAGCGAGACGGCCTCGTCGTATTTTCCTTGGAAGAGGGCTTCGCGGCCCTTGGTGAACTGGGTGTCCGCCTCGGCCGCTTGCGGCTTCGCAGCGGGCTTTTCGGCCGCTTCGAGCGGCGCCGCTTGGAACACGAGCCACGCTAGGATCGCCAGCCACAAGGTCGTTGGCATACGCATGACGAAGTCTCCTGGTTTGGAGGCCCCCCCGACGCAGTCGGGGGGCTTTTCCCAATCCTAAATCCCCAAATCCCTAAATCCCCAAATCCCCAAATCCCCAAATCCCTACAGCCTGTACGTCTTGATCCAGTTGATCTGTTCTTTCGCTTTGGCCGCCAGCGGGCCGTCGGCGAAGTTGTTGATGTAGTTGTTGTAGGAGTCCATGGCGGCCACCCACTGTCCCAGGTGCTCGTAGCACTCGGCCACGGCGAACTGGGCCGGCCCTGCGTTGGAGCTCCGGCGATAATTCCGCAGGAAGGCGTTGTAGGCCTCGATGGCCTGCGCGTACTTGCCTTCCCGCTCGTAATACTGGGCCAACTTCCAACTTGCGTCCTCGGCGACCGCAGTGCCGCTGAACTGCCGGACGATCTCCGTCCAGGTCTCCATCGCGGCCTTGGAATCCTTCAGCCGCTGGTCGTAGATGTTGGCCATCTGCAGCAGTGCGGCGTCGGCCTTGTTCCCGCCCGGGATCTTCGAGGCGGCGCCATAGGCCTCGATCGCCTTGGCCAGCGCGGCATTGATCTTGTCCTGCCGGTCGGCCAACTGGGAGGCCGTGAGCGTCTCGACCTCCGCCTGCGCCTGCTGGCCGAAGACCATCGCATTGGACAGGCTGAAACTCCCCTGGTTGTAAGGGATGTCCAGGTCCGACGTGGACGGCTTGCCAGAGCTCTTGAGGCTGAGAACGCGGTCTTTGCGGTCTACTTCCTGCCTCTGCCGCAAGACCTGCACCTCCTCATAGGCCCTCTTTTGGGCCTGTTCCTTGGCCATCTCGACCGTTTTTTCACGGGTCGTCGTGGCCAGCCGGTCGGCCTCGTCCTCGTAGCTCTTTCCGACCATGAACAGCGCCGCGCCTGCCAGCGGGCTGGTGGGATAGCCCTTGGCGACGGCCTGGAGGGCCTCGCGGGCCTTGGCCGTCTCGCCCAGCCCCAGGTACGACGTGCCGATCTCATAAAGCGCCCCGGCCGCCACGTAGCTCTCCGGCCAGTTCGTCGCCACCTTGCGATATTCGATGATCGCCTTGACCGGGTTGGCCAACTGCGTGCGGACGATCGAGGCGATCTGGAACTGGGCGTCGAAGGCCTTCCGCTGGCCCTTCTCGTCGGCCAGTTCCTGGTACCGGGCCAGGTCCTTGAGGACCTCGATCCGCCGGTTCGCCTCGGCCACCTTCTTGTCCTGCGGGAACGCGGCCGCGTAGTCGCGGTAGGCGGCCGCGGCCTCCCGCCACCGGCTCAGGTTGATCGTACACTCGGCGATCGACCACTTGGCCTCCTGGACCCACTGGCCGTCCTTGTACTCGTCGATGACCCGGCGGTAGGCGTTGATGGCGTCCTGCCAGGCCTCGTTGGTCTGGTGGATCTGGCCGATCATCGTGAGGGCCTGGCCCGCCTGGGCGTGCCGCGGGAAACTGTCGACGAACGTTTCGAGCACGTGCAGGGCCTCGACCCACCGCTTCTCGCCCCGCAAGGACGAGCCGATCTGGAAGACGGCCTCCTGGCTGCCCGGGTCGGAGCCGCCGCGGATGAAGTTCAGCTCCAGGTACGTCTCGGCGGCCCGGAGCGGCCGCTTCAAGTCCCGCCGGTACGTCTGGGCAATCTTCTCGATCGCCTGCTGGGCCAAGGGGTGCAACGGGTCGAAGATCGCCAGCTCGTTCCAGACCAGCACGGCCTCGTCCTCGTACCCATGCCCCTCCATCTCCCGCGCGATGCCCCAGAGCACCCCCGCGATCGACCCGATCCGCGGATGCGTCGGATGCCGCAAGGCCACGGCCCGCAACTCCCGGGCGGCGCGGACGAACTGCCCCCGGGCCAAGGTCGGGCTGACGGCGCTGATGGTCCGGGCCTCGGTCAGGAAGCTGTTGGCCGAGTCCCACTGGGCCTCCTGCTGGAGACCCCGCTCCTTCGGGAAGTCGGCGACGATCTTGGCCAGCTCGGTCCGGGCCGCCCCAAACCGCGACGACACCTCGGAAAGCATCTCCGGCCGCGAGAGCGTCCGCGCAATCGGCTTGGCCGCCCAGGCCAGGCGGTCGCGGGCGACCTCCAGCCGCAGCCCGGGCAACTGCCAGTCCAACGGATTATCGCTCAGGAACCGGACGGCCAGGGCCGCCGACCGCTGCCACT
>JBEKCP010000030.1:0-21352 GCA_050014815.1 Thermoguttaceae bacterium
ATCAAGCAGCACTTCCCGACGCTCAGCGAGATCATCGACCGCCGCCACCCGGAGGAGGAAAAGGGAAAACCGGCGCCGAAGCCCGCGCCAGAGGGGCGTCCCGGCCAGCAGAACGCCCCGCCCGTGCAAATGGGGGGCACGGTGGGCTGGGACGAAGCGGACTTGTTGAGCCTCCAGGCGCGCTTCCAGTGGAAGGCCGTACCCAGCACGCTGGAGGTGCTCTTGGCCCAGGAGGACCTTTGGGTCTACGAGGCCCTATTGAGGGTCGTCCGGAACACGAACAACACCAGCGGCGATCCGGCGAACTACGTGAAGCCGGTCAATCGCAAGATGGCCGGCGTCAAGCGGATCATCGCGATGCAGATCGGCCAGGACGCGGTGAATAGCTGGCAGGCGTCCGATCAGACGGTGATCCGCATGGCGGCGAATGCCCCCGGCGGCGCGGCGCCCGCCCCCGCCAAGAACGCCGGCATGTCGCCCCACATCGTCCCCGGCGTGGACACCCATCAGCCGGGGCGGCCCCAGTCGCTGGCGGGCCGCTACGTGGACGATCAAGGCAGGCCGCTGGCCGATCCGGCTCAACAGCCGTATGCTGAATTCCGCATGATGCCCATCAATCTCCGCGTGGTCATTGAGCAGAACCAGATTCCCAAGCTCCTGGCCGAGTGTGCGAATTCGAACATGCCGATCGAGGTCCGCAAGGTGCGGATCCTGGCGGAGGAGTTTCCGCCGTTTGACCCGGGAGAAGCCGGCGGAACTACTACGACCGGCATAGAACCCGGATACAAGCCGCACGGGGGACCCGGTCCGGCGCATCCGGGCGCCGGTCCGGTACCTGGCCCCGGAGGGACCCCCAACGCCGTCACAGGAGGCCAGGACGAAGAGTGCGTCAATCCGATGATCCCGCCAGTCCCGCTGGAAGTGCAGGGAATCATCTACATCTATAATCCGCCGAACCGCGAGAACTTGGGCAAGGGAACGGCCGGCGGGGCCGTGGCGCCCGGCGGCGGTCCGGCCGGCCCGACACCGCCGGGCCCGACGCCGCCAGCGCCGGGGACACCACCCGGACCCAAACTGCCCGCGGCACCTGGCGTCGTGCCACCGGGTCCGCCAGGTCCCGCGAAGATCCCGACGCCGGGTGTTTCGGAAGTGCAGGGCGCGGCGAAGCCCGCCCCGGCGCCGGGAAACCCGGGGCAAGCCCCGTCGCCAACGCCCCCGCCCGGCCCCCCCGCAACGCCATTGCCCCCGGGAGGCCAACCATGAAACTCCGGTTGAAATTCGACAAGAAGTCGCTCCGGCAGTTCTTCATCGACCACACCGAGAAAATCGTGTTCGGGGCCGTGGTCGCGTGCTTCCTCGTCGTGGCCTATCAAGCGATCGAGCGGCGAGGATTCGAGCTCCGGGGCAAGAGCCGGAACGACTCCAAGCCCGAGAACCTGGACAAAGCCGTCGAAGCCGCCCAGAAGAACATCTACAAGGAGAGTCAGCCCTACGACCCCAAGCTCCAGATCACCGATTTCAAGGGGATCATCGAAGGGAGCCGCCAGCGGGTCGACTGGAACGTGTTTGCGACCTCTATTCCCTGGTACCGAGATGACGTCAAGCCGACGAGCGTTCTGCGGCCCATGCCGACCGTGCTCCCGGTCGAGAGGCTCCTGGCCGAGGCCGGGCGGGGACCCGTCGTCACCGCCGCGGGTACGGTCGAGGGCAAAGGCGCTAAGCCGTCCGGCGGCGGAGTCCAAGGCCAGCGGTGGGTCCTTCTGAAGGGCCTGGTGCCGCTGAAGAAACAGAAAGAGGCGTATAAGAGCGCTTTCCAGAATGCCAGCTTCCAGGACAAGGGGAAGGATGCTCCGATCTACTGGGGCTTCTTCGTCGAGCGGGCCGAGGTGGTGCCGGGCAGTCCCGCCGCGTTGAAGTGGGACCGCCTTTTCCGTTTCAACGCCGGTACCACCCCGGACGACGCCCAGAAGTTGGCGGCCTCGGCCGGCGAGGTCGTCGACGGCAAGTTCGTCCGAGCGGGGCTCGTTTACCCCTTGCCGCCGGTCACCAATCGGGCCTGGGGCCCGGAGGCGGCCTATCCGCCGGAGATCCCCCTGGCCGACAAGTCCGGCCCCGAACCGGGGACGCATCTCCCCGGGAAGGATGGCGAAAATGCCCCTCCGGACGAGTTGGGCGGGGCGCCGGCCAAGCCGGCGACGGCGCCGGAGAAAGCCAAGGTCGAAGAGGAGCAGGACTCCGAGTACCTGCTGTTCCGGTTCTTCGATGTCGACGTCCAGCCGGGAAAACAGTACCGGTATCGCGTCTTCCTCGTGCTGAAGAACCCGAACTACCAGTTGGAAGGCAAGTACCTGACAGATCCGGCCCTGGCCACGCCGCAGTACCTCGGTGAGTTTGTCCGGGATGCCGATCAGAGGCTCCGGCCCAACACGAGCCAGGCCGGCTGGTCCGAGTTCAGCCCGGCGGCCGCCGTACCCAACGACATCCAACTGCTGGCCGTTTCGGTCCAACCGACGCGGCAGGGGCAGGAGCCCGTGGGCATGCTCCGTGTCGTCAAGTACATCGAGAGACTCGGGGTCAATTCCTGGGGCGACTTTCCCGTCGTCCGCGGCAAGATGGCCGATTTCCCCGAAATAAAGGACCCGCGGAACGACATTATCGTGAGCTACCTCACCGACGCGTTGATCGTGGACCTGGCCGGGGAGAAGGTCTCGCCGCGGGAGCGTCTGCAGCCGCAGCCGCGGCCCGGCCAGATCCTGGTCCTGGAAAAGTCCGGCCGACTGGTCATCCGTGACGTGGTGCAAGATGACGAGCTTTTCAGACGGATTAACCCGCCGCAGGAGAAGCCCCAGCCGAAGCCCAAGGGGGGAGGGCCGGGGCCCGGCCCTCATCCGAAAACGCCGGTAGACCCGTTCGGCGGCGTCGACCCTGGGGTCTTCGGCGAAGGGAAGAAGCAGCCACACGGCGGCCACGGCCATGGGATGTAGTACCGGCTAACGTAAGGGCGTCTGTGCCAAC
Organism: Thermoguttaceae bacterium; assembly: GCA_050014815.1. Taxonomy (GTDB): domain Bacteria; phylum Planctomycetota; class Planctomycetia; order Pirellulales; family Thermoguttaceae; genus JBEKCP01. The sequence continues at coordinate 3,016 of JBEKCP010000030.1, forward strand.
TTTCCACGTCCGCATCGCCGGCGACGACCTGACGTTTAGCGCGGCCCATTTCCTGGTCTTTGCCGACGGCCGGTGTGAGCCGCTGCACGGCCACGATTTCCGCGTGAGGGCCGAGGTCTCCGGGGAGTTGGACGAGAACCGGTGCGTCGTGGATTTCGCGGTGCTGGCCGAGCGGTTGCGGGCGGTGCTCCACGAGTTGGACCACGCAGTGCTCTTGCCGGCGGAGCACCCGGCCCTTCGCGTCTCGGCCGGCTCTGCGGAAGTGGAGGTTCTGCTGGGCCCGCGGCGCTGGATCTTGCCCCGCACGGACTGCCGCCTGTTGCCCTTGCCCGCCACCACGGCCGAACTCCTGGCGGAGCACGTCGGACGCCGCTTATGGGACGACGTGCGGTCCAAGACGGGTTGGCAACCCGAGCGGCTCCGCGTCGAGATCGAGGAGATGCCCGGCCGCTGGGCAGGGTGCGAAATACAGGCGGAGGGCGGAGTCTAGCGGGTTGTGTTTGGCTGACAACTGACTACTGACGACTTACCGCACCTTCACGGCGCAGGGCATCCATAAGAGCACCGGCTCGCGGAGCAACTGCCGCCAGAGTTGCGCCTGGCGGAGGATCTTGACCGCCTCGGGCATTGCGGATTCCAGCTCGTCGCCGACGGAGGCATCGCTGAAAAGCTGCTCGAAAAACGTCTTCGGGTGCGGCAGGATCAGGAGATCGACCTCCGCCTCCGGCTTCAGGCCGGCGGCCTTCTTCGCCTCGACAATCGCGTCCTTGAGGGTCCCCAGTTGGTCGACCAGGCCGAGGTTCTTGGCCATTCGGCCGGTGTAGACCCGGCCCTGGGCGAGCTGCTCGAGCCTCGCGGGGCTCATCTTGCGGCCCTGGGCCGCCTTGGCGACGAACTGGCCGTACGTCTCAAGCAGGATATCGGTGATGGCCTTCCGCTCGTCGGCCGAGAACGGCTGGTCCGAGGAGAACGTGCCGCTGAGCTTGCCGCGGCTGATGACCTCGCTGGTGACGCCGATCTTGTCGCACAGGCCGCGGGTGACCAGCTTCCCGCCGATCACGCCGATCGAGCCCGTCAGGGTGCCCGGCTCCGCGACGATCCGGCGGGCCGCCATGGCGATATAATAACCGCCGCTGCCGGCCACGTCGCCCATGCTGGCGATCAGGGGCTTCTTCAGCCGGGCGGTCTCGCGCCAGATCAGGTCGCTGGCGACGGCGGAGCCGCCGGGGCTGTCGATCCGCAGCACGATGGCGGCGACCTTCGGGTCGTCGGCCGCTTTGCGAAGGTTCTCGACCATGGTGGTCGAGCCGATGGAATTCTCGCTCATCCACTGGCTGGCGCCCTTGCCCTCGACGATCGGGCCGACGGCGTAGACGACGGCGATCTTCGGCTTCGCGCCGCCTTTTTCGGACGGCTTGCCGCCAGAGAACAGCTCGATGAGCTTCATCAGCCCGCCGAGTCCGGAGAAATCGGTGTCGATCTGCTTCTTCTTGTAGTTCGTGACGAGGTCGATCTTATCGGCGCCGAGCCGCTTGGCCAACGACTCCTCGAACTGGTCGGCATAGAGCACGTCGTCCACCAGCCCGGCCCTCTTGGCCGAGGAGGCGGTGAAGAGCCCCTGGTCGATCAGGGTCTTGACCTGGTAGTCCTTCAGGCGGCGGTCGGCGGCGATCGTGGCCGCCATCTGCTCGTAGACGTCGTCGACGATCGCATCGAGGCTCTCGCGGAACGGCTTGCTCATTTCCTTTCGGGTCAGGGGCTCCGCGGCGCTCTTGTACTTGCCCATCTGAAGGGCGTCGAACTCCAACCCGAGCTTGTCCAACAGGCCCTTGAGGAAGGTCACCTCGGCGCGGACGCCGGGCAGGAAGAGCATGCCGGAGGGGGGCATCACGACCTGGTCGCACGCGGCGGCCAGCAGGTACTGGCCGGTGTCGGCGGTGGTCAACTCGGCGTAAACGGGCTTGCCGGCCTTGCGGAGCCGGGCGACCGCCGCGCGGAGCTCGTGGATCTTGCCCCGGCCCAGCTCCAGGTCCTCGATCCGCAGCCAGACGGCGGCAACGGCCTTGTCGGCGGCGGCCTCGTCCATTCGATCAATGAGCTTGCCGAGTGACGGCTGCAGCTCGCCGAACAGTCCGGACTGGATGGGCCCCTCGGGGAGCTCGCCCTTGATCGTCAGCCGGGCGACGGAGAGCTTCTTGATTTCCCTTTCCTTCTTGGCCGCGGACGCCTTGTTCGCCTGCTTCGCCGCCGGCTTGGTTGGCGTTGTGGCAGGCTTTGCCGCCGAGGGTGTTGCTGTCGGCGCCGCATACGGGCTTGACGCCGGGGCCGCCGCTGAATAGGGATTGGCGTAGGGGCTTGCCGGTGCTTCCTCCGCTGGTTTGGCTGCCCTCTCGGACTTCTTCTCGGCCGGCTTGGCCGTTTCCGCCGCGGATGGTTTGTCCTTGTCCTTCTCCTGCGGCTTGGATTTCTCCGCCGCCGGGCTGGAAAGCGTCAATCCCACCACCAGCACCCAAGCCGCGAGTGCGGCGAATCGGAACTTCATCATTGCTCGACTCCTCGGAGAATCTGTACGCGGCTCCTAACCTGACACCACCCACTAGTTTACCTTGCCCCCGGCTTGGTGCCAGGGGGTGGGGATGAATTTGCCGGTCCGGGAGAGTGAGGAAGTGGAGTAAAGGATTAGGAATTTTGGGTTTGGTAAAGCCCCGCGACTGCGTCGCGGGGTTTGCGGTAGTAGAATCTTCCCCCCTATCCCCGCGACGCAGTCGCGGGGCTTTGCCGCATCCCAAACTCAATCACACTCCTTCGGGGGGTCGCATAGGGTGCTCCGCAAGAAACCCCTCTACGATCGCCGCGACCTCCTCCGGGGCGTCCTCCAGGACGTAATGGCCGGCGTCGAAGAGCCGGTGGACCTCGGCCTGCGGATAGAAATCCAGGAAGCGATCAAGGAACCGCGGGGTGAAACACCAGTCGAGCATGCCCCAGATCAAGCAGACCGGAAGATTGGCAAGCCCAGCGAGCCCGGCCTCGATCTCGGCCAGCGTGGCGTAGGTCGGATGCCGGCGGGTCAGGGGGATGTCCCGGACGAAGCGGTAGAGGGCCGTGCGATTCCGCCAGGAGTCGTAGGGGGCCAAGAGCCCCGCCCGGACGGCCGGCGTCATCCGGTCGTGGTGGCTGGCGGCCATTCGGAGTGCGGCCAGGGCAAACAGGTTCAATCCTTGTACGCCCAGTTGCCCCACCAGCGGCGTCCGACACAAGCGGATCCGCCAGGGGCAGTCTTGCGATCGAAACGCGGCCGTATTCATGAGCACCAGCCGGGCGAACCGCTGCGGGGCCGCCACGGCCGCCCCCATGCCGATCGCCCCACCCCAGTCGTGGGCCACCAGGGTGATCTCGTCGAGGCCGAGCTTCTCGATGAGTTCTCCCAGGTCGGCCACCCGCCTTGCCAGTCGATACGAGTAGGCGCCGGGGGACGGTTTTTCCGAAAGGCCGCAGCCGATGTGGTCGGGGACCACCACGCGACATCGCCCGCGAAATGTCTGGACCAGGTTCCGCCAGTAGAACGACCAGGTGGGATTGCCGTGGACCATCAGCAGGACGGGCCCCGAGCCCTCGTCCAAGTAGTGGCATCGGAAGCCGCCCAGCACGATCTCGTGCGAGGCGAAGGGATACAAGGTGTGCCAGTCGGTCGAGGGAGCCATGTGGCCATCCGGGATCATGGAAGGTCATTTAGCCCAGGAGCCGCTGGGCCGCCAATTCGCCGCTGTGGATGCAGTCGGGAAGGCCGACCCCGTGATAGGCGTTGCCGGCTAGTTGGAGCCCGGGAAGCCGATCCAGCCGGGCCTCGATCCGTGCGACGAGCTGCCGGTGGCCCACGTGATACTGCGGCATGGTCCGCGGCCAATGGGCGACGTCGCAGTACTCCGGCCGGCCGCGGATCCCCAAGAGCGGCTCCAGATGCGCGAGCACGAGCGTCCGCAGTTGGCCGTCGGGCATTTCGGCCAGTTCGGGCTGCCGGGCCCCGCCCACGAATACCCGCAACAGCACCTTCCCCTCCGGGGCGCGGTGGGGATACTTCTGACTGCTGAAACTACAGGCCAGGATCGGGCTCCGCTCGATCGCCGGGACCACGACTCCCATGCCGCGAAGAGAATGGGCGACCTCGCGGCGGTCGTAGCCCAAAGAGACGATGGCCGTCCCGGAGTGCTCGATCCGCCCCAATTCGGCGGCCAACTCACAGTCCACCGGCGCCAACAGCCGGGCGGCCTCGTAGGAAGGCGTGGCAACGATCACCCTGTCGAACTCAAGGGAGCCCTCACCCAAGGAACCCTCACCCCCGGCCCCTCTCCCGGAGGGAGAGGGGAGACCCTTTGGAAACACTCGCCACAGGCGGCCCAGTCGCTCGATCCGCTCGACGGGCGAGTTTAGCCGGACCGAGCCGGCCGGCAACCGCGCGGCCAGTGCTTGGACCAGACTGGACAGGCCGTCGCGAAGCGTGACGAACATGCTGTAGCGGGCGCCGCTCTCGGCGCCGGCCTGCTTGGGAGTGGATTTCCTTGCTCGCCGCATCGCCCGGATCAGGCTGCCGTGCTCCCGTTCCATTTCGCGAAACCGCGAGAGCGTAGCCTCGACGCTGAGCTTCTCCATGTCGGCCGCATAGACGGCGCTCACCAGTGGCTCGACCAGCCGGTCGAACGCCTCCCGTCCCAATCGCCGCCGGACGAATGCCGCCATGCTCTCGTCTCCTTCCTCCCGGCGGGGCGGAATAAAGTACTCCAGGGCGGCACGGATCTTCCCCAGCGGACTAAGGATCGGCGTGAGGGCCAGCGGCCAAAGCTGCGTCGGCGCCATCATGAGAAACCCATCGGGCAACCGGTAGAGGCGGCCCCGGCGGACTACGAACGTGTGCCGGTCCGCGGGGTTGGTCTGGACAAGCTGATCCAAGAGGCCCAGGCGCTTGCACAGGTCCAGGCCCCAGGGGATCGTCGTGATGAAGTTGTCCGCGCTCTGCTCGACCTGGTAGCCGCCGGCGTGAATCGTCGACAGAACACCACCCAGTCGGGGGCCAGCCTCGAAGAGTGTCAGTCCGACCGGGGATTTCAGTTCGACGGTCCGGTGAGCGGCAGCCAGTCCGGCAATTCCTCCGCCAATCACGGCAACGCATCGCTCTACCGGCTGAGACATCATCCGCGTATTGTAGCCGTAGGGCCGGGAGAATCCCAGCCCGGGTGCCACAAAAAGGGGGTGCGGTGGGGGGGGGTCTGCACTGATGGGACACCCCCGCGACGCAGTCGCGGGGCTTTTCCAATCCCCAATCCCCAATCCCCAATCCCCAAGTCCCTCCCCCCCGTCCCCAAAAAACCCGCTTGAGTTCGTATTGGCGAAATCGCGCCGTTTTGGTAGCGTATCGCTCCGTTGAAACGTGACAGGCCGACAAGGAAGGAGGCCAGCATGCAAGCCGATACGAGACAGGAGGTCCGTGTCCACATCCGCTGGATGATTCGCCGCGACATGTCCGACGTCCTCCGGATCGAACAGGAGAACTTCGAGTTTCCCTGGGTGGACGACGACTTTATTCGCTGCCTGCGACAGCGCAATTGCATCGGCATGGTGGCCGAGCATGACGATCGGGTTGTGGGCTTCATGATCTACGAGCTGCACAAGGCGCGGATCCACGTGCTGAACTTCTGCGTGGACCCGGCCTATCAACGCCGCGGCGTCGGCAGCCAGATGGTGGCGAGGCTGATCGCCAAACTCTCGTCGCAGCGGCGCCTGCGGATCGTCCTGGAGGTCCGCGAGACGAACCTTCCCGCCCAGTTGTTCTTCCGCGAGAACGGCTTCCGGGCGATCTCCGTGCTCCACGGCTACTACGACGACACGCCCGAGGACGCCTACCTCATGCAGTACCGCTACCGTGCCGAGAAGGCGGCCACCGGCGACTCCGGCAACCGGATCACGCGGCTGGCGGGGTAGTTTCCTAGCTCGTCGCGTAGCGACGCGATGATGGTAGCGGCGGGTTTTAACCCGCCGTCGCCATCGCACCATCATGCGGTCGTCGCGTAGCGACGGCTGAAACATCAGGCGTCGCGACGCGACGCCATTCTTTTGCGCCGGCCCCTGGGTCCGTGGGTTGAAACCCACCGCTACCGTCATAGCGTCGCTACGCGACGGGGAGCAATGCAGGGCATCGCAGGTAAAGTTGGATAAACTGGGCTAACCCTGCCGGTTTTTCCGATTATTCCAGTCGCTCGCGCGAAACTTTTCCGTCTGGGAGGGCCGTGAGTTAAGTTCCGATTGTAACGGTTCCGATGAAGATCCTGCTTGTATCGTTTGTGATGCACAAAATTAAGGGGGGCTTCCATGCGATTCCAGTCTTTTCTTGCGTCTGTTGCCCTTTTGGCGACCATCGTTCTCGCGGGTCCAATAAAGGCGAAGGGGGCGAGCTACGACGACCGGGCGGTCCTTGTCGGGCGGCAGAAAATCCGATCCGAGTTGGCGACAGCCATGGCCGACGGCCACCTGACCCGCATGGACCAGTACCGCATCCTCTTGCACGCCCGCGAAGTGCTCCCACCCGAGGATCTCCCCGGCCTGGAAAAGACGCTGGACCGTCTGGCCACGGCCGAGGAGCGGGTCGGCCCGCCGCGCAAGCAGGGCTTCGGCGATACCCGCCTGACGGGAGCCGAGGTCGTGGTTCCCGGAAAACCGGTCGCATTGCCCGAGGCGAAAGTCGAGTACCCCGGCGTCATGCCGGGAAAGGAGAGCCCTTTCGTCGAGGAACGGCCTGAGCTGATCTCGGAGCTGCCGATGGACGACGACATGGGGGCATGCGGCCGGCGGCGGGGCCTCTACAGCGGGTGCGGGCTGCCGGACTGCACGTGCATGGACGGCTGCTCAGAGCGTCCGCGGCTGTGCATCGAGGCCGCCAGCACCGTGGAAGCCTTCAAAGGCCCGATGGACCTGGACGATCTGAACGGCAATTTCGGCACCGGGCTGGGACTCAACGGCGGCATCCCGCTGTTGCCGCGGTGGGGCCTCGGGCTCCAGGCCGGCAGCAAGGTCATCATGAGCGATTTCCACGGCTCGCTGTTCACCGACGCCGGCACGCGAGACCAGGACTTCACCTCGGTGGGCCTCTTCCAGCGGATCCCCGTCGGAGAAGGCAGCATCGACTGGGGATTCACCTACGACTGGCTTATCGAACATTACTACACCAACTTCATGTTTACCCAGTGGCGGGTCAAGGCGGCCTGGGAGATGAACCCCTGGAACGAGTTCGGCGGCTGGGCCACCATCCACGACCGCGGCGGCTCGGCGACGGTCGATTTCACGTCGATCGGCAGCGGCATACTCTCCCTCCATTTCAAGCCGCTGACCGAGGGCAACTTCTACTGGCGGCACACCTGGTGCAACGACGTCAGCCTGACGACACGGCTCGGAATGGCGCAGGCCCCGAATAGCGTGATCGTGGGGATGGATGGGCTGGTGCCGATCAGCCCCCGCCTCGCTCTGACGAGCACCTTCAGCTATATTTCGCCCAGCGCCAGGGGCGGCCAGCCCGGGCAGAGCCAGGAGATATGGAATGTCGCCGTGGGGCTGGAATTCGCGCTTGGCGGATTCCGACGTTGCCCGGCCAACCGCTTCGCACCCCTGCTGCCTGTGGCCGACAACGGGACGATGGCGATCCGGGAAGTGCCGTAAGAGAAGGCGGAGGGCAGGGGATAGCAAGAGGGGGAGACAAGGAGACCGGGAGACAAGGAGACCACAAAGCACTCCTTGTCTCCCCCTCTCCCTGTCTCCTTGTCTCGTTTCTGCTCCGCCTTCCGCCTTCATCCTTTCTCTTGTATGATGGTTCCATGGGAGTGGGACTGTCGCATTGCCGGCTTTTCTTTCAGGAGTTTCGGCAGAATTTCCGCACAACGGGGGCGGTGTTGCCCAGCGGGCGGCGACTGGCCAGGGCCTTGGCGCGGTTCGTCCGCCAGCGGGATGGGACCGGCCCCCGCCGCATCCTCGAGGTCGGCCCGGGAACCGGGGCAGTCACCCGCGAGATCATTGCCGCGATGGGACCCGAAGACCGGCTCGACCTGGTCGAGTTGAACGACCGTTTCGTCGCCTGTCTCGGCGAGCGATTCAAGAGCGACCCGTTCTTCGCTAGTGTGGCGGACCGCTCGCGGGTGCTCCACTGCCCCGTCGAGCACTTGCCGCCGGACGGCTCGTATGGCGTCATCGTCTCGGGCCTGCCGCTGAACAACTTCGGCGTGAACGAGGTCCGGCGGATCCTTGACGCGCTGAAACTCCTGGCCGCGGCGGGAGGCACACTCTCCTTCTTCGAATATGTGGCCCTCCGGCGACTCAAGGGGATGCTCAGCGGGCCCGCCGAGCGAGGGCGGCTGCGGGGGATCGGCCGCGTGCTGGGGGACCTGCTGAAGAGCCGGCAGGTCCAGCGCGACGGGATTTGGGCCAATGTTCCCCCCGCTTGGGTCCATCACGTGCGGTTCTGAGCGGCCCGCCGGGCCCCTGCAGCCGCCTCGCGGAGGGCCGGCCATATGATGGCGACCGTCTTGACAGTGATACGTGCCGCCCCCATTTCCGGCACATACGTGCATAACGGCCGTCGCCGTGTTATGCTGAAGGCTCACATGCAACATTATCCAAGAATCGAGGAGGTCATAACGATGTCTGCATCACGCTTTGCTCGGGTGTTGGCGCTGGGTCTGATCGTCGCGGGGTCCTTGTCGGCCGCGCCGGTCCGGGCGGCCGAGGAGCCGGCAGCCCCGGAGTCCTCCGCGGACCGCGCCGCACGGATGCGCTGGTGGCGCGAGGCCCGCTTCGGCATGTTCATCCACTGGGGCATCTACAGCGTGCCGGCCGGGACCTACAAGGGCAAGCCAATCGGCGGCATCGGCGAATGGATCATGAACAACGGCGAGATTCCCGTCGCCGAATATGCCGCGTATGCCAAGCAGTTCAACCCGGTGAAGTTCAACGCCGACGAGTGGGTGTCGATCGCCAAGAATGCCGGCATGAAGTACATCGTCATCACGTCGAAGCACCATGACGGCTTCGCCATGTTCCATTCGAAGGTCAGTCCGTACAACATCGTCGACGCCACGCCTTTCGCGCGTGATCCGCTCCAGGAACTGGCGGCCGCCTGCAAGAAGCAGGGCATCAAACTGGGGTTCTACTATTCGCAGGCCCAGGACTGGCATCACCCCGGCGGCTTCGCTTATCCGACCAACGGCCGCAAGGTAGGGCATTGGGACAAGGCCCAGGACGGCGATTTCCACAAGTACATCCGCGAGATCGCCATTCCGCAGGTCCGCGAGCTCCTGACCAACTACGGCGACGTGGCCGTGCTATGGTGGGATACCCCGGCCGGCATGAACCGCCAGGAAGTGCTCGATCTGGCCGGCCTCCTGAAGCTCCAGCCGCGGATCATCGCCAACAACCGCCTGGGCAACGGAGTCCGCGGCGACACGGAAACGCCCGAGCAGTTCATTCCCCCAACCGGCTACCCCGGCCGCGATTGGGAAACCTGCATGACGATGAACGACACGTGGGGCTACAAGACGGCCGACCACAACTGGAAGAGCACGGAGACGCTGATCCGGAACCTGATCGACATCGCCTCCAAGGGCGGCAACTACTTGTTGAACGTCGGGCCGACCGCCGAGGGCGTGATCCCGCCGGAGTCGGTCGAGCGGCTTCGCGGCGTCGGCCGGTGGATGGCCGCCAACGGCGAGGCGATCCGCGGCACCGAGGCCAACTCGCTGGGCGCGACCCCCTGGGGCCGGTGTACTCGCAAGGCCCTGGAGGACGGCACGACCCGGCTTTATCTGCACGTATTCACCTGGCCGGCCGACGGGAAGCTGGTCCCCGGGGGTTTGCAGAACAAGCCGCTCCGGGCGAAGCTCTTGGCCGACGGCGCCGCGGTCGGGGTCGCCTCCAGCGGCGGCGCGGTCACGCTCACCCTGCCCGGCGCCATGCCGGATAAGATCGCCACGGTCGTGGCGCTGGACATCGAGGGGCAGCCGCAGGCTGCCGGGAAATAGCGGGCCGGAGAGTACTGAGTACTGGGTACCGAGTGCCCGCTTTGGCACCACCGGTTTGCCAACTGACGTGGCTCGCTGCGATCTTGACGCGGAAGGCTGTTGGTCATCATTTTGGCGATTTTCCAGTACCTTGATCCTCCTTGTCTCCTTGTCTCCTTGTCTCCTTGTCTCCTTGTCTCCTTGTCTCCCCGCCTCCCTGTCCACAGCCCTGCAACGGGAGCGACCCTTTCGTTCGGGCTACGTTTTGTCAAAGAGCGATAGGCCAACGAACCCCGCGGGACGCTTGGCGGCGTCTTCCCGCCGGGTTCTGGCGATGGGAGTTCATCGACTCCATGATGCCCGCCGGGAGACATCGGTTCAATATCAAGAATCGGGCCATTTGGCAGGCGAGAAAGCGCAACCTTCCTTGATCTGGGCGTTGTTGCTTTCCCGATAAGGCTGCCTCTCCCCGTCTCTTCGTCGATTTAGTTATGTGTCCCCAGAACCCCGATTTTGTGTCCCCAGAACCCCGCCAGAACCCCGAGTGGAGTGTTCGTTGCCGGCTGCGGCTCTTTCTCGGATTGGTCGGCGGCGCTCGCCGACGCCTGTGCCGCCAAAAGTACGGCAACGATGACCTGGGTTGTTCGTAGCACGTCGATCCTCCTTTCTCCGTGGCGGCTTCTTGGTGGTTGTCTTGCCGTGTGGCATAGTCGCACTACTTCCCGTTGTTCGCCTTCACGTCCTCGACGATCAGGGGAATCTTCTTCTCAGCGGACAATATCGCGTCGTAGACACTGCCCTCCCAGTAAGTTTCCAGGCGGTTGCCGTGGGAGTCGCTGTAGTAATTGACCACCGAATAGCGCTTCTTAGTATCCTTCAGGTACAGCCATGCCTCGGTCCCAGTGTCGTTTTCGTTCTTGAGGTAGTATCGCCCCCACAGCGTACCGGGGACGAAGCTCCACCGAGAATTCTTCGTTGATTCCTTTGTAACGACGACGCGCGGCGGATTTGTCGAGTAATCCCCGGTGACGTACCAACCGTCCTTCGCGATGGCATCCTTCGACCATTGAAGTTTATCGTCCTGTCCGGGATGAACGCGGAGATGGGTTCCATCCCATTCATAGCGGACGTAGCTTGATCGCGGAAACGGCAGCGCGGCGGGGTCCGGCGCCTTGACGACATCCATGTGGAAGGAGCCGAGACGCGCGCCTTCGAGCATGCGAACCCCTCTAATCTCGATTGCTGTATCTACCGGTGGAAGTGGAAGAGGCTGGGCGGAGAATGCGAGCGACCCGATGGCCAGCAGGGACGCGACCGCAATTTGGACGACAACGTGCATTGCGAGTGCCCTTCTATTTCTCGAAACATGGTCGATGATGCGTTGAGAATTCCGGGGAGGGACGCATAACTTAATTCGTCTGGATTTGGTTACCGGCCCGCATTTGTGCGGGTTGACACCACGACCGACCATCCTCATTTGGCCCTGGCCCCTCACCCCCTGCCCCTCTCCCGAAGAGCGCGTCAGCGAAGGCCCTGTTTTTCCGACTTGAACGTCCAGCGTGCATCCCCCTCACCCCCTGCCCCTCTCCCGGAGGGAGAGGGGAGCCTTGCCCTCACCCCCTGCCCCTCTCCCGGAAGGCGAGGGGAGCCGCGGCCTTTCTTACATCGCGGCTAGCACGCCGCGGGTGTAGCCGACCGACTCGCACAGGCCCGGCAGCGGGTCGTTCTCGTCGATCTCGTACTCGAACGAGACGCTGCCTCCGAACCGGACCTTCACCAGCGCCCGGATCACCGCCGGCAGGTCGATCACGCCGCGGCCCGATTGGATGCACCGGCCCTTGGGCGCGGCCTCGGTCACGTCCTTCATGTGGAAGTCCAACAGCCGGTCGCAGAACTTCTCGATCGACGCGACGGGATCGGCCCCGGCGCGGACCGTGTGGTCGACGTCGATGCACAGCCCCAGCCGCCGGTCGAGGTCCTTGATCTTGACGTAGGCGCTTTCGGGCGTGGGGAAGTTCTTGTCCTCGGGCCCGTGGTTATGGATGGCCACGCTGATGTCGTATTGTTTGATCTTCTGCTCGATCGCCGGGAGCATCTCGGCCGTGGGCATGGCGACGATGATCTTCATGCCAGCGGCCTTGGCATAGTCGAAGGCCTGCGAGACCTCGGCCTCGCGGTGCATGTGGACGACGCCGCAGCCGTAGAGCACCAGGCCGGCATCCGCCACGCTCTTGACGGCGGCTTCGATCACCTCGGGTTTGGCGTCCAGGGGGAGGTGCATCGACTTGAGGCAGACGTACTTCAGGCCTGCCCGCTTCGTCATGGCGAGCGTCTGTTCGAGACTGAACTTGCGGAACGTGTAGCTGGCGATACCCAGTTTGAGCGCGGCGTAGGGGTCGCGTTTGCCCGGCGCCGGCGAGACTGCGGGGGGGGCGGACTTGGCGGTCGTAGCAGCCAGCGAGGCGGCCGCCGCGGCGGTCCAGCCGAGGAACTGCCGCCGGCTGGCTGCCGCTGGGGATGGGGCGTGGCGAGAATCGTTCATGGGTTCGTGCTCTCTGGGGATTGCAGGTTACCAAACTTGAAACTCAAAATGCGAATATCGAAATCCGAAATCCGAAACAAATTCAAATCACCAAATCCCAATGACGGAAACCAGGACATTTCGGACCTTTGGATTTTCGGGTTTTGGATTTGTTTCGGATTTCGATATTCGGATTTCGTGCTTATTCCACCCAGTCTACAGTCACGGCGCCGCAGATTCAACTCCCCGGTTCGCCCTCCTCCACGAGCGCCCGGGAGGCGTCGATGCGGAGCCAGCAGAGCACGCCGACGACGTACAGCCCGGCCGCCACGAGGAAACCGAGCTGGTATCCGTTCCACAGGCCGGCCGCCTTCTCGGTCTCGGTGAGCAGTTCAACGCCGCGATCCAGGAGGCGGGCATGCGCGTGGAGCGAGCGATCCAACAGCCGGCCGAAGACCCAGCCCGCCATGGCTCCGCCCAGGTTGCCGAACATATTCATGCAGCCGGCCATGATGGCGGCGTACCGGCGGCCGATGTCCTGGCAGCAGGCCCAGGCGGGGCCCATCGCCAGGTCGGTCGAGAACCCGGCAAACGAGATGGCCAGGAAGAACAGGAGCGGACTGTGCTGGAGGCTGCACAGCGCCGCGCACGCGGCGAAGCACAGGGCCGTGAGGGTGTGGCTGATCAGGCCCGAGATCCGCCGGCCCCAGCGGCGGCTGCCCGTGCGACGAGTGAATCGGTCGCTGACCAATCCGCCGACCATGCAGCCGACGGCGCCCATCCAGAGCGGTCCCCCCTTGAGCACCGCCCCCTGGAGGCTGGACGCCGGCACTTCGAGATTCTGCTCGAAGAACTTCGGCAGGTAGGTCATGTAGAAGTACCAGCCGAAGCATTGGCAGGCGTACATCAGGCACAGGAGCCACAGGTTGGGGCTCCGCAGCATGGCGCCCCAGGGCACGGCGGCATGGGCGGAGCCCGTTTCCACGGGTCCCGCGCGGATCAAGGCCAACTCCGCGGCGTTGACCTGCCGCTTCTGCTCGGGCCGGTCGCGGAACCAGAGGGTGAACCAGGCGCACCAGACCACCCCGAGCAGCCCGAAGAGCCAGAACGCCGCGCGCCATGAGAGCAGCGGGGACAGGATCGTGTGCATGACGACCTCTCCGCCGGGTTCCGTCGTCCGGCTGCTGACGCCGGCCACCAGGAGCGTCCAGACCAGGGGCGTGAGCCCGCCCATCAGCCGGCCGCACATCCACATGGCGCCCTGGGCTGCTGCCCGCTGGTGATAAGGAAACCAGTTGTGCAACATGCGGGTGATGTTGGGGAACGCCCCCGCCTCGCCCACGCCGGCCAGGAACTGCACGGCTACGAGCATCCCGAAGCCGAGAACCCAGCCCCCAACGGCCAATCCGACCACCCCGCTCAGGGCGACGAAGACCGACCACCACACGGCGATGCGGATGAGCACCTTTCGCGGGCCGAAGCGGTCGCCCAACCAACCGTTGGGCACCTCGAAGATCGCGTAGGCCAGGGCGAACGCGGCATACACCGGCCCCAACGCGGCCGTGCTCGCCAACCCCAACTCCTTGATAATCGAGGAGGCGGCCGACGCCACGCACGCGCGGTCCAGGTAGACGATCATCGCCAGGGTGCAGGCGAAGGCCAGCACCGTGTAGCGGACGCGGGTCGGGCGCTCGGGTTCCGGCGGGTTGGGGGCAATGCGGGTCATGGCGGGACCCTGGCGTTTAGCGGGCGGGCTTGCCCGCCGCGCTGGGGCATGACTTTTCCGCGAATCACTCGGCGCACCCGGGGGGTACCCGGCTCGCCCGCTAAACGACAGTTTCCCGGTAACCCGGTGCCGCAGCGTTACCCCTCTTCCGCGAAGCGGTCCAACTCGGCCTTGGTCGGCAGCGAGGGCTGGGCGCCGAGCCGGGTGACACTCAGGGCGCCGACGAGGCAGGCCTGCCGCACGGCCTCGTCCAGTCCCAGTCCACAGCCCAGGGCCCAGGCCAGTCCGCCGTTGAAGGCGTCACCGGCGGCCGTCGTGTCCATGGCCCGAACCCGCCGGCTGGGCACCAGGCCCGCCTTGCCCGGCGAGGCCAGCAGCGCCCCCTTGGCCCCCAGCGTGATAACGACGTGAGCCGCCCCCGCGGCCAGGAGCCGCTGGGCGGCCTGCCGGGCCGTGGCCTCGTCCTCGACCCGGACGCCGGTAAGGTGCTGGGCCTCGGACTCGTTCGGGGTCAGGTAGGCGATGCGGCCCAAGAGCCCGTCGGGCAGCGGCGCGGCCGGGGCCGGGTTCAGGATCACCGGCACGCCCGACCCGGAGGCCAACTCGGCCGCCTTCGCAACAGTCTCCATCGGGATCTCCAACTGGAGCATGACCAGGTCCGCGGCGCGGATCCGATCGGCCGCCTTCTCCACGTCCCCGGGGGTCAGGGCGTGGTTGGCGCCGGAGGCCACCGAAATGAGGTTCTCGCCCTGCTCGTCCACGAGGATCAGGGCCACGCCTGTCGCATGGTCGCTGTCGCGGAAGACATAGTCGGTCCGGATGCCCTCCTTCCGGTAATTCTCGACGGCCTGGTCGCCGAACACGTCGCGGCCGACCTTGGCCACGAAGGTCACCTCGGCGCCGAGCCGGGCGGCGGCGACGGCCTGGTTGGCCCCCTTGCCGCCGGCCGCCAGGACGAACTGCCCGCCGGTGACGGTCTCGCCCGGGGCAGGCAACCGCCGCCCCTTGACCACCATGTCGGTATTCGAGCTGCCGACGACGACGATGCGTGGAGTCTTCATTGTGACCTCACTAACGGCCGGCGAGGATGACCAGGGCCAAGCCCACGACGTAGCAGGCAAACATGAGGGCGATCAGGCGGCGGGTGCTCTGCGGGGCGTCGCGGAACTCCCGCCAGACGAACACGCCCCAGCAGGCGGCCACCAGCGTCGCGCCCTGGCCGAGGCCGTAGGAAATGGCCGGTCCGGCAACGCCGAACGCCATGATGCTCAGCGTCATCCCCACGGCCCAGATCATGCCTCCCACGATGCCCCAGAAGTGGTCGCCTGCGCCGCCTTTGAAGTAGTCAGGCTTCGGCGGCGGGCTGGTCGTGGCCCACCGGACGATATTGGCCAAATTGAAAAGGACCTGGCTAGCCACGACGCCCAGCGAGAACAGCACCATCGCCGTGTACGGGCTCAGCTTTCCTGGCGGCATGTGGAGGAGGTTTTCCGGCCTGGGCTCGGGCATGGCAGCGGCAACGAAGCGATAGAAGAACCCCATAAGGAGGCCGCAGAGCACGGCGAGAATCAGCCCGACCAGGCCGCCCCCCTTGCCCTGGCCGGGAATCCGCCGATAGGCCACGGCGTCGAGGATAATGGCCAAGGCGATGAAGCCCACGCCGATAAACAACTCGATCGGCTCCCCCTTCGGCTCCGACCAGTAATTTACGAGCACGCCCAGAACAAGGGCCAATCCAATGCCCACCGGAAACGCGACGGACATGCCGGCAACGGCAATCGCCGCCACCAAGAGGATGTTTGCGGCGTTGAAGACCATTCCGCCCAGAAAAGCCGAGCCGACGTTGGCTGGGTCGGCCTGCCGCAGGTCAGCCAAGAAAGTCCGTCCACCGCTGCCCATGCTGCCCAGCGTGAAGGCGAACACCAGCGCCATCAGGAGCATGCCGAGCACATAGTCCCAGTAGAACAGTTCGAACCGCCACCTTGCTCCGGCCAGTTTTTGCGTGTTGGCCCACGATCCCCAGCAGAGCATCGTGACCACGCACAAGACCACGGCGACCGCGTAACTCTCGACGACGAACATGGGAAGGGTTCCTTAATCAGGGTCATCCGAGTTGGTTGCCATTATGCACAACGGCGGCGCCGTGTCAACATACCGTGCACCGCCTTCCCGGCATAGCCCGTGCGGCAGATGTGACGGAAGGTCTTCGGTCTTGGGACCTGGATAGCCTTGCACGATTCCGGGAGGTTTGGTACCCCGCGTCACGCTGCAACCCCCGGACGCAGTCCGGGGGCTTTCCTCCCAGAATCACGCAAGTCTATTTAGATCTTGGTTTTCCAAGACCCAAGACCCAAGACCTAAGCGCTTATGGTCCGGCCTCCGTCGACCGGCAGGCAGACCCCGGTGACGTAGTCGTTCTCGATGAGGAACACTGCGGCGTGGGCGACGTGCTCGGGCGTGCCGGCGCGTTTGAGCAGCGTTCCGGCGACCGCCCCCTGGACCTCGGCCTGCGAGAGGTTCTCGGGCAGCATGACCGGGCCCGGCAGGATGCAGTTCACGCGGACCCGCGTGTTCCGCGCAGCCAGCTCGGCGGCCAACATCCGGGTCATCGTGGGAATCGTGCCCTTGCTGATGAAATAGGCGGCATAGTCGCGGTAGGGCCGCCGGCAGGCCCAATCGCCGATGGTGACGATCGCTCCGCCTTCGGGCTGGGCCACCATGATCCGGCCTGCCTCCCGGCAGCACAGGAACGTGCCCAGGGAGTTGACGGCGAACTGCCGCTGGACGTCGTCGGCGGTTATCTCTTCGAGGCGGCCGGGCTGCCAGACGGCGGCCGCCGTCACCAGGGCGTCGAGCCGTCCGAAGCGGGCCACGGTCTCCGCGAAAAGCCGCTTGACGTCCGGCTCGCTGGCTACGTCGGCCTGGAGGGCCACGGCGGCCGCGCCCTTCCGCTCCAAGTGCCCGACCGTCTCCCGCGCCTCTTCGGCCGAGCGGTTGTAGTGCAGGACGATGGCATAGCCGCGGGCGGCCAGGGCGGCGGCAATCGCATTGCCCACCCGGCGCCGGCCGCTGCCGGTGACGAGCGCGACTTTGACGGGCGAAGACTCCGGCATGATTCACGTCTCCTCGAAGTACTCGCTGAGGGCCGCCTTCCAGTCGGGCATGGGCGGCCCGCCGAGCCGATGATAGGCGGCCGTATCGAGCACGCTGTAGGGGGGCCGCGGAGCGGCAGCCCCGAACTGGGCCGTCGTAATCGGCTCGATCGGAACCGCAAGGCCCGCCAGCCGCACGACCTCGCGGGCGAACTCGTACCAGGTCGCCCGGCCCGTGTTGGTCACGTGATAGATGCCCCACGGGGCCGCTCTCTTGGCATTCACCCCCAGCAGGAACAGCACCGCCCGGGCCACGTGCGGCGCGTAACTGGGCGTGCAGCACTGATCGTTGACCACGCGGAGCGAGGGCCGGGACCGGGCAAGCCGGAGGATCGTTTCGACGAAGTTTCGGGCCTGGTGGTGCGACGGCCTGGCATAGAGGCCGCAGGTCCGCACGATCAGGTGTTTCGGGGCCCCGGCGGCCGCCACTTCCCCTTCGAGCTTGCTCTTGGCGTAAACGCCCTGCGGCGACGGCGGATCCGCCTCCCGGTGCGCGTGCCCGGCCCGGCCCGCCCCGAAAACATAGTCCGTGCTGATCTGCACCAGCGGACAGTCCAACCGCCGGCACGCCCCGGCCAGGTGCGCGACCGCGGCGGCGTTGACCGCCCGGCACACCGCGGGCTCGTTCTCGGCCCGATCGACCGCGGTGTACGCGGCACAGTTGATCACGGCTTGCGGGGCGGCGCGGGCCACGGCCTCCGCCGCAGCCGGGCCGTCGGTGAGGTCGAGCGTGTCGAGATCCACGCCCACGGCGGAAGGCCCCAATTGGCGGCATAGCTCGCGGCCGAGTTGTCCCGCGGCGCCCGTTACCAGAATCTTCATGATGCCATCTCCTTGGAGTGCGGCGACTTGTCGCCGTTTTTTTGTTTCCCGTGGCGTCGAGCATTAGAAACTATCTCAAAAGCTG
>JBEKCP010000031.1:0-20790 GCA_050014815.1 Thermoguttaceae bacterium
TTGGAGCGACTCCAGCGGGGCAAGGACGTCGTGGGGCTGCCAGGGGTCTATGTCCGCGGCGGCCAACCACCGACGACCAGGGTATTCGCTCAGGATCTGGACCTGTTGCCCATGCCGGAGACCGATCTCTGGGCGTCGGCCGATCCCAACGATCCCGAGGTCTGGGTTCCCGTGCAGACCCGCCGCGGCTGCCCGCTGGCGTGCAGCTACTGTTCAACACCCGAGTTGGAGGGGACGGAGTTGCGGATGCGGTCACCCGCCAGGATCGTCGAGTATATCGCCCAGGTGGCCGAGGCCGGGTTCCGTAAGCTCTATCTCGTGGACAACACGTTCAACCTTCCGCCCTGGTACGCCCTGGAGTTGTGCCGCCGGCTGGCCGATCTGCGGCTGGATTTGGCCTGGCGGTGCATCTTGTATCCGCACCAGGTCTCCAAGGAACTGGTGGCGGCGATGGCCCACGCGGGCTGCGTCGAGGTGAGCCTGGGCTTCGAGAGCGGCTGCCCACAGGTGCTGCGGGCCATGAACAAGCGGTTCCTGCCCGAGGAGGTGTGGGAGATTTCCGAGCGGCTGGCGGCCCACGGTATCCGCCGTATGGGATTCCTGCTCTTGGGCGGCCCCGGTGAGACGAGGGAATCGGTGGACGAGAGCCTTGTTTTCGCCAGGTCGCTGGGCTTGGAAATGCTCAAGGTCTCCGTGGGCATCCGTCTCTACCCGCACACACCGCTGGCCCGGCTTGCTGTGGAGGAAGGCATGGTTTCTCCGGAGGATGATCTGCTCGTGCCTCGCTTCTATGTCCGGCCGGGATTGGAAGATTACGCCCGACACGTCCATGGAGAAGAGTAATGGACGTCTTGGAAGCCATCCACACGCGGCGCAGCATCCGCAAGTACCTCGACCGCCCGGTGCCCGAAGAGCTGATCCAGAAGCTGCTGGCCGCCGCCATGCAGGCCCGTGAGGGGCGGCCGCATCGGCGGCGAGGTGACTTCCAGTGACCTTGGCTCTGGCAGCGACTTTGGGGGCCGTTTGTCGCACGTTTCCCCGGGAAACTTTGGCAAGAACCTCAACCATTTCCCTGGACTGGTTCACCTAAACATCGGTGCGGCTCTCGTGGCAGATTGAACCAAGTGCCATAGCCCGGGCCGGTCAGGAGCAAGTTCGTGAGCGGCTGGCTCAGCCCACCGGGTCCCTGCCGGAACTTGCCGCAGCCGCGGCATCACAACCGGCTGCCCACTATCCCGCCGCCACTATAGCCTGGCAGCCGCGGCTTGCCAGTGTACCGAGCCGACAAGCCCGAGCCACGATTGCCCCAGGTTACAGACCGGTCTGGATGCAGTATAATCGCCTGGTGGGAACCCAGTGCGTGGAACACGCTTGCGGCATAAGAAGACTTAACCAGGAAAAGAAGAATCGCAATGGGCAATATCCAAATCGGCCTGAACTCGGAGTTCTCCCGCAGTTCTGACAAGCCGTTCGAGTGGGCCGTCGCCAAGGCGGCGGAGATGGGCTACAAGTACTTCGAGCCGATGGTCCACTTCGGCCGCGAGCTGATGAGCGAGGCGGGCTACTTCCACACCGTATCGATGTTCGACGACCCTTGGCGCATCAAGGATGCTTGCGACAAAGCCGGCCTCGTGATTTCCGGCTTGCAGGCCCACGGGCCGCTGGGCCGGCCCGATGTCCATGGCGAATACATCAAACTGGCCATCCGCGTGGCCGGCGAAATCAGCGTGCCGGTCGTCAACACGGATGAAGGCATCAAGGCCAAGTGGACCACGGAAGAAGAGGATTTCGTGTTGATCAAGTACACGTTGCAGGAGGCTGCATTCATCGCCGAGCGCCGCGGTGTGAAGATCGGCATCGAGCCGCACGCGCAGTACTCGCGCCATCCCGATGGCTTGGACCGCATCTGCAATCTGGTCAAGTCCCCCTCCATCGGGATCAACTTCGACACAGGCAATGCCTATCTCTGCGGCCATGACGTCTACACTTGGCTGGAACGGGTCGCCGATCGCCTCGTCCACCTGCATGCCAAGGACATCTCGATCTCCCACGCGGATGCAGAACGCGGCAAGGTTACCGGCACGCCCGTGGGTTGTGCCTGTGGCGAGGGCGTGCTTGACTGGGAGCGGATCGTCAACATCGTTCGCCGCAAGTGCCCGCGCGACATCGTCTTTTCCGTCGAATGTGGCACCCCGGTGCAGGCGGCCAAAAGCCTGGAGCACCTGAACCACGTGCTGGCAGGGTGACCATCGAGAACAGGTTGTGAATATCATCCCCAAGGATTTCCGTCATGAACATGGCAATGAACCGACGCAGCTTCCTACGAGCGTTTGCGGCGGCCGGCGCCTCGCTGCCACTGGGCACATCGGCTTTCGCTGCACCTGCCGGGAAGATCGCCTCTGCCACCCCGCATGGCGACAAACTTGGCTGGCGTCTCTCGAACACCTGCTACACGTTCAACTCACTTTGTTTCTTCGACGCCGTGGAAAAGACCGCGGGATTGAACATTGGCTACGTGGAAGGTTTCTCCTGGCAGCCGGTCAGCAGGGACCGGAACGAGGGCCGGATGAACGAAACGATGCCGGCTGCCCTGCGCAGGAGGGTGAAGCAGCGTCTGGACGACCTGGGTCTGAGACTCCTGAGCTGCTACATGGCCGAGCTGCCCAACAACGAGGCCGCCGCACGGAAGAAGTTTGAGTTCGGCAAGGACATGGGCCTGGAGTACTTCGTCTCCGAGCCGGCGCCGGCTGCAATGGACCTCATGGAGAAGCTCTGCGACGAGTACGGAATCTCGATCGCCATCCACGACCACCCCAAGCCCTCATCGGTTTACTGGAATCCCGAGAAGGTTGTCGAGGTGACCCGGGGACGCACGAAGCGGCTGGGCGCCTGCTGCGACACCGGCCACTGGGTTCGATCCGGGCTGAAGCCGGTCGACTGCCTGAAGCTGTTGGAGGGCCGGATCATCAGTTTCCATCTCAAGGACGTCGACGAGTTCGGCAAGGTTGACGCCGCCGAGGTCCCCTGGGGTACGGGCAAGGGTGACATCGGGGGGATCCTCAAGGAGATCCGCCGACAGGGAATCAAGCCGGTAATCGCGATCGAGTACGAGCGCCAGGGAGACATTCTGCCCGCCCTTCGGCAGTGTATCGCTTTCTACGAGAAGACGGCTGTTGAGTTGGGCGGATAACCGTGGGCCAGGACGGCTCCCGGCATTCCGGCGTTACTCTGTTCCCCGAAGCACCGGAAGCCAGGGGCAAAGACTTGCAGTCCCTGTTCAACTACCTGGTCGAAAAGGGACGAATCGGGAAGCAGGGTGTTGCATGACGCATTCGGCCGTGCTGTTCGACATGGATGGCGTGCTGGTCGACTCCGAGCCCATCATCAACGCCGCCGCCATTCGTGCCCTTGCAGAGTTCGGCATCCAGGCCCGTCCAGAGGACTTCCTGCCCTTCGTCGGGGCGGGTGAGGACCGCTACGTGGGCGGCGTCGCAGAACTACATGGCAAAGCCTACGTCCTGGAAATGAAGCGCCGCACCTACGACTGGTACCTGAAGCTATTGCCCGAGATGGGCAAGCCGTTCCCCGGTGCCAGGGACCTGATCGAACTCCTGCGTCAGCGGGGCATCGTTTGTGCCCTCGCCTCCAGTGCCGACCGGGTCAAAGTTGAGGCCAACCTGACGAAAGTCCTCAGAATTCCCCTGGATTCATTCGCGGCCCTCGTTACTGGCGAGGACGTCACTCGCCGGAAACCGCATCCTGACATTTTCCTTGAGGCGGCGCGTCGGCTGGGCATCTCGGCTGAATCCTGTTGCGTGGTCGAGGACGCCGTCCACGGGGTCCAGGCTGCCAAGGCCGCCGGCATGCGTTGCGTCGCCGTTGCCACGAGCTTTTCTCCCGAGGCACTTGCCGCTGCCGGTGCGGATCTCGTGCGGCCGAGCATCTCGGCCGTCAGCCTTGATGACCTCCTTGGGTAGCACGCGATATCTCCCCGGCAGTTCAGCCCAAACTACCCAGCCCGGCCTGCCGCCAAATACTTGCCGCCACGGGTTATTGACAGGGCGAATTGCCCCACTATGCTGATAGGTGTTCCCGGCCCTCGGCCGGGTAGGTTGCCGACAAGCAGGAGCAAGAAAAGAACGGCCTTTTGACGGCCTGAACTGACAATTTGAACGACGCGTAAGCGTCAGGTATCTGCTTCCCAGAAAACTACCACCCTGAGCCAATCTTTGGCTCTTGACCATCGAGTGAAGCAGTGCTTGGCCTAGGCGCTCCCTGCCCAAGGGAGTGCCGGCCAGGTGCTGTTCACTCGCGCCCCGTGGTAGGGGCTCTGGGAGCGGCCTTGGTTCGGCACTCCTTTTTGCTTTGGGTGCCGGACTGGGGCCACACTCATGGGACTGTAACCAAGGGCCCCGGTCATGCTGGGCAATCGCCTTCGTCACCTAGTCGCGGCCATCGGCGCGACCGTATTGTTGGGCATAGGCTTCGCTGCAAAGCCAGTCTTCACCGACGACTTCATCGAGCTGCACGTTCCACTCCGGAACGGCTCTTCCTACCGTGCCCGCGACTTCTATGCCGAATGGAATAGGAAGCTGGGTACGCATTACTCTCTTGATGAGATCGAGGACCGAGAGCATGAGTTGTCGGTCTTGGAGAGGGCTTTCCTGGTGTTGCTCGGAGAGACGCGTCCCGAGCTTCTGCGGGTCCGATTGGAACCGGATGTCCTCGTCCTGGGTATCCCCGACCCGCAAAGCCCTGCTGCTCAGCAGAGGGAACGAAAGCGGTTGGAGAGGCTTCTTGACGTCCGTGCCCCAAACTGGCCATCAGATAAAGGACTCCACCTGCCCACGCCCCTCAGGCCCGATCAGCCGGCGGTACTGCTCATTCATGGGATCAACGCCACAGCAGGTGGCCTGGAAAAGCTCCGCCGTGCCTTCGAGGTATGGGGCGTCCAGGTCCTCGCGTTTGACTATCCCGACGACGGCCAGCTTGCCGCTTCGGGCGAGCGACTACGGACAGAGCTTGCCAGGCTTTCCACAGACCACCCCACACTGAAGTTGGTGATCGTTGGGCACAGCATGGGCGGGTTGGTAGCCCGCTATGCCCTCGAAGTTTCGTCACCGCCACCTCCGTGCGTGACTGACCTTTTCATGCTTGGGACACCCAATCAGGGGTCACAGTTGGCAGTGGGACAGCCATGGATGGACCTATTGGAGGGGGGGAAGTCGCTCTTTGCGATGCGGCTTCAGAAGGTCGATGGTGGTCGCCTGCTCTTCGGAATCAACGATGCCGCCGAAGACCTTGTGCCAGGTAGCCCGTTCCTGACCCGCCTGGATCGGTTCTCACGTCCCAAGGGCGTGCGGTATCACGTGGCCGTGGGGCGGAAGGGCTTCCTGACGGCACAACAGCAGAGGGAGGCGGTCGACGACCTGGATCGGATTCTTCGAGACCGTGGGGTGTCACCATTCCTGCGGCCGGCGATCTTACGTTTCGCCGGGGCCCCGGAACTTCAGACCGGGCGCGGCGACGGCGTCGTCACGCTGGAAAGTGCTTTGCTGCCCGGCTCCGAGACGTCCCATACCTTTGACTTGGACCATTCCGAACTCATCAACCCGAGGGTGGAGCCCCTGGAAAACGGCGAGGTATTCCGCTGGATCGTGGATACCCTGAAGTGGAGACAGCACGATGGAAAGTGAACAGCTCAAGATACGGTTTCAGGGAATCTTGCCAGCCGGTATCCGGATCTTGGACCTGATTGAGGAAGTTGAGGCTGGGATGTGGCTGTACCAGGCCGCAGACAGCCGCGCTGGCGTGACGCTAGACCGCGCGGTGCGGTTTATCTCCCTCGATGGTGTGGACTGGGGCGACAAGCTCCGCGAGCGCCTGGGGCAGCTCATGCTGCGGCCGTTTCCCCACGTGATTCGGCCCCCGGAGGCTGACTTCGACGCAGAAGGGCGTCTAGCATGGGTTCTTACGGACCGGTACTCTTCCTGTGAAAGGAGAACCGTGGAGCGGATGATCAAGAACGCTGATTCGCTCCAAGTCACATTCGAGCGTGCCAACCCGCCCCGAGACGAAAGCGAGCGTATCAAAGTCGAGCAGGCATGGAAGGATGTCCTCGCCGAAATCGACCGCGGCAAGTCCCCAAGAGACGCGATGGAGGACCTCCGACAGCAGGTGACCGACGCCCTGGGGGCAGTGGCGTTGCGTCCATCGATCGAGTTGCTCATCGAGCAAGCCCGAAATAACGATGTCCAGCAGCAGGCTGGCGCAAACGAGGCTAAGAGGGCATTCAAGGAGGCCATCAGCAAAATTGACAGCACCAAAACTGCCAAGCATCATCTGGCGGACCTTCGGGAGGAGGCATTTCGCGGATTGGAGAGCCTCCCGCCGGAGACCCCCGCGATGATCTTCGTTCGGAAAAGAGATCCCCAAAAACCAGCCGACGACAAGGTTGCCCCGGCAATCCTCACCAACGACTATCCTGTTGGCCGACGGATTCAGAGTGTGGCCATCACCGAAATTCGTGGTGTTGGATCCAATGAGGCATGGATCTTCAAGACCGACGCGAAGTTTTGTTACCAATACAAGGTAGCCGTTGATACCGAAGTGACTAAGAATGACGGCGAACAATTGGAGTTCAAGCAGGTTTTGACCCAAGTGCGCCAGGAGCGCGCCGATTGCGGCAACAGTACCGTTGAGCTGCGGGACCTCCCGCCTGTATTCAAGCAAGTCTTCAACATCTTCGAGAAGCTGATCCTTGATGACGTACCGGGTTACAGAAAGATCAGAAACATAGCAGACGCCGTTCAGAGAGTTGACCCCAGACTCCAGAGAACACTAACGCGTGGAGAAGAGCTGCTTGAGGACTGGGGGGTGCTAAAGAAAGACTGGGATAAGGTTGAATTTGCTGAGCAGATCGAAAAGCTGCAAGGAGCCACGGTCCGACTGGTGTATCACCCGGGCTGGGGGGTCGAGACCGTCGAAGTCCTCGATGCAAAACACAACGACTGGCTCAGCCAGACCGACCTGGAGCGACTAGCCTACGGCAGCAGCTTATTGATGGACCATTACGTCTTTCCTGCCAGGGAGAAACAGGTCAACGATTCGTGGGAGGTCGACGCCCGACACGCGGCCGATCTGTTCCGGCTTTATGACGTCAAGGTCAATGGTTCGATCCGGGTCACACGAAAGCAAGATGTTCAGTGGGAGGGCGATCCGGTGGCCGTGTTGGAGCTTACCGGTGGCGAGGTCTTGGTCTCGGGAGAAGTTGGCGTGCGCAAGGAGGCGACCCTGCGCCCGAAACCCGGAGGGACGATTCACTATTTCCTGCCGGCGGCGGGCGGCGCAAGTCACGGCAAACAATGGCCGTTCATTCGGCACGCAAGCGTTGAATGGGACGCCAATGCCCAGTGGTTTACAACCAACCATCTCCTGTTCGGCACCGTCCGTATCTGGGATCTCCACATGACGTCCCAATACTGGGCCAGAAGAGTGGACAAAGACAAGCCCCCGGAAAGTAAACAATGAGCGGCAGTGTTTGGCGAGTCTGTCCGAATTGTCTGACGCTACGTCCCGACCAGGAGGCCGCGTGCGGGAAATGCGGCCAGCCGCTCCAGTGGATCGAAGCGATCTCAGCCCTCCGCGATGCCCTGACGCCGGGTTGGAACCCAGCCTGGCGGACGGAGTTGCAGTTTACGGTCCAGGGACCCGATGGCGAGGCAACCGTGACCCGTGGCCAACCGGGAGCATTCGACGTGGCGCCGGGGCCGGAGGCCACGCTTCATTGTACTCTCGACGAGTCGATGCGGCGGCTCACGTTGACTTGGAATGGGGCGACGCATGCGATGGACCTGCCGTGCGTGACCCGTCTCGGAACGCTTGATATAGACGCTCATCTGAAGGCAACTCTTGTTGATACGCCAGAGCCGGAGCCAATCGACGACTTCCGGGAGGGGGCCATTCCTGTCAAGGACGCCCAGGCGAAGGTGCTTGGCAAGCTGGCGGAGTGCGAGGTCCAACTTGCGCGCCTCTCGTCGAAGCACTGCCTCATTGTCACGGAATGTGTCAGCGAGGGCGCCATCACTTCTCAGCGATATTGGATTGTTGATCTGGGATCCGCGTCGGGCACCTTTGTAGACCGTAAGCCCATTCTCGCGAAGCGTTTATCGGGCGACGAGTTGGTTCAGGCGGGGCCGTTTGCATGGACCTTCAACGGATCGAGCGGTTTGCTGGTCCCTGCCTCCGCAATTAAAGGGGTCACCTTGAGCCTGCAAGATGTCGCGATCGACTGGCAGGGCCTTGGGCCGCTGAGCATCAAAATTCCGCCCGGCCAGTTCGTCGCCATCGTGGGGCGGAGTGGCTCGGGGAAGTCGTCGCTCTTGAAAGCAATCCTCGGCGCCCCTGGCTTCCGGGACCATGGCAGCGTCTCGGTTGACGGCCGCGACACAGCCGTCGACCCGCCATGGTTTCGGAGCGTCCTCGGCTACGTGTCCCAGAACTCCGTCATTCACGTGGACCTGCGGAACCGCCAGTTCATCGAGTTTAGCTCCCTACTCCGAGGGCACCAAGGCACGGACGAACAGGTCGAGACGGTCTTGCAGCAGGTGGATCTGCCCCCGTCGCGATGGACGGCGGTCCCCGGCGAGTTGAGCGGCGGCCAGCGCAAGCGGCTACAGACCGCAGCGGAACTGATCAACGAGCCCCGGCTGTTGCTCATGGACGAGCCAACGAGCGGACTGGACCCGCAGCGCGAGCGGAGCCTATTGCGGCTCTTGCGAAGTCTCAGTCAACGCGGATGCACCGTCGTCGTGGTAACTCACAGCCTCATCCGGCTGGAGTATTTCGACCGCGTGCTGCTGGTCGAAGAAGGGCAGGTGGTCTTCGATGATCCACCGAAGAAATTGCTCGAACTGGTTCCGAGCGGGAACCTCGATGACCTTGATGCTCGTTGTTTGACGTCGAAGCGACCCCATTCTCCTCCAAAGGCATGCTCGCCGCTTAGTAAACTCTCACGGGCCTTCCTCAGGAACGCCAAGGGTGGAGAGAAGACCCGCGAGCACACACCCCCGAGGGACTGGGTGAAGTCTTTTGTGGAACGCGTGTCGGGTGGCTGGCAACAGTTCAGGACGCTACTGTATCGTGATGCCGTGCGGTTTTTCAACCGAGGCCTCCGGCGGATCGTGACGTTGTCAGGCGTTCCGCTCCTGTTTGCCGTTGCAATCCATCTGGCCGTTCCCGCCACACAGATCGAACAGCTCGGTTTCCTGAGCCTTCTATCAGTGATCTGGCTGGGGGCGAGCCTGAGCCTGCTAGCGATTGCCGACGAACGTGAGGTGTTCGACCACGAACGGCTCCTGTTCCTTCGGATTGTGCCCTACATGGCGGCTAAGACGACGTTCTACTGGCTGCTTGCCGCTTTCCAGGCGGTATGTTTCTTTGTGCCCCTGTGGGGACTGCGGCACTTCAGTAGGCATGAGTCGATGCTCTATGGCGGCCCTTGGGTGCTGCTGTATCTCCTCCTGCTGGCGTGCGCGGCGACAGGCTTGGGCTTCTTGATCTCGGCGAGCGTCGGCCGCAATCGGCAGTTGGCGACCGCCATTTTACCGCTGGTTATGATGGTGCAGATCGTCTTCAGCGCCCAGGTTTGCAGCGACGGCGGTAACCTCGCTAATGCCTACCGCGACTTGCACTTCCATCGTTGCTCCGGGCGGGTTGTGCTGCCCGATGCCAACACATCCCCCTGTCCGCTTTACGCCCGTTGGTGGGAACGTTTTTCCAAAGATGATCTGGGATATTGGCGATGCGATGACTGCGCAGCATACTTTGCCAGCCCTCAAAAGAAACAGGACGAGGTTCGACCGGTGGATGAGAGCACGCTTCAAGAGCAGCTCGACCGGCAGCACCAAGGCAGACCAGAATGCCTGACTATTGCGGCAACGTACGCGACGCTCTCCCGCTACGGCGACATCGTCCTGCGGAGCTTCGCCTACTTCAAGGACGGACCGAAGGCAAAGGAGTACGCCCGGTGGCGGCGGGAGGCCGTGTGCGTGTTGGTAGCAGCCGCCATTGCTATGCCGGCCTTGGCCGGTTGGATATTGATGCTTCAGACGGGCACCGCTGCGTGTGGTTGGGGCTCTCGGCGGGCAAAGAAAACAGCGTGATCGGCCATTTGGGAGTAACGGCTTCCTACGTCCTGATAGGAGAAAAAACATGCAAGTCCATTTCCTATGTGCTCTTTCCCTAACTCTCGCGTTCTCGTCAGGTTGTGGGTCATCCACTTCTACGCCGACCCCGGGGCCCGTAGCCCCCACACAAAAGCCAGCCGCACAAACATTCCCCACACAATGGGACCGCGACAAGCAAGCGTTCTTGGCCGCTCGTCGGGCTGCGTCCGCGAAGACCTGGAGTGCGACAGTTCAACTCTTGAATCGTATTGAAGTTGGCCAAATCGAAGATGTGGACGTGCTGACCTACGTTGATTTCTCAATCCGTTGCGCGAAGCTTGCTGACGAATTGGGCATTGACGGGGGAGCTGACCCCGATTCGCCGGAATCCGTTTTACGTAGTCTCAATATCGAGAAGTTTATTGCACAACTGATCGACGTTGCGACAAAGAAGGGGATTCCCGAGGTAGCGAAACTGGCGGGAGAGGCGAGGCAAATTCAGAAGGAAATACCAATCTATATCAAGTTGGACGAGGAACTGACGCAGAAGTATGGATCACAATGAGTAGTTCTGGCCAATGGTGGCGGAACAAGATGAGTCGAACGATGCCGGGCAGTGGGTGCCTGAGTTGATCGAAAAGGTAAAGAAAAGGACTGCGATTTCGCTGACCAAGTTGACAGGAGCTGACCATGTGGAACAAAGTCACGAGTATGCTGAAACGGTCCCTAAATCCTCGGCTCTATCCCAAGATTCGGCCATCCCATGTTCGTCTGGCCGTCACCGGCTTTTCTGGCGCAGGTAAGACTGTCTTTCTTACATCCTTGATTAACCACCTCAAGTACCACAATCCGGCGGCCTTCCAACTCTCTCCCCACGCTCCTCGGCTCGTTAAGGTGTACGATAGCCCGCCAAAGAAGCGGGTATGGGACACCTTCTCTTATGATGAATACCGGGCGTGCATCGCTTGCAAGCATTCTTGGCCGGAGAAGACGAGGGATTGTTCCCAATACACGCTGTCCTTCTGTCGTGACGATGCGTTCCTCACGCGGCACAAGCTGACATTGTACGACCTCCCCGGCGAACGCTTCGCCGATGCGGCAATGACGTACATGGACTTCGCCCAATGGTCACGCAGTCAGTTGGCCTTCCTCGGCGTTGCATTGGCACAAGACGGTGTGGCAAAAGGCGGATCAGATATGGGGGAGGGACTTGAGCCGGTTGCGACCTACCTTAGCCTCGCTCGCCAAGATACGACCCACGCAGTACAGGAATCCGATCTTATTCTCAGCTACAAACGTGCTCTGGCTGCCTTGCGCAGGCAACTCCACGCCTATATCAGCCCGTCCACCTTCTTGTTGGACGAAAACGGCAAGACCCTTTTCGATACTGCCAAGGCAATCAAGAGCAAGCAAGAGAATGTGCGGGGGCGGGACTTCATCGAAGAGTTGATCCGGCAGCGCTATGTGGGCATTCCAGAATACGAGTTCTGTCCACTAGGAGAGACGTGGCAGACAGGGAACCCTGATCTCGTGCAACGTCTTGAAAAGCGGTACAACGACTACCGGCAAAGGGTGGCTACTCCTCTTGTTCGCACGCTCACCTCATGCGATGGGTACCGCGACCATTTCGGCGCAGTGGCTCAACTCATTAGGAACTTGGCGAGCCCCTTGGACTATATGCACTCGCACGAGATACTTCACCGCGATCTCAAGCCCGAGAATATCCTGTTCGACAGCCAAGGTCGCTGCTTCATCAGCGACCTTGGACTGGCGCGGTATATACATGATCCGCTGCGGCTGACGGCTACCGGCGTGCCGATGGGAACGCTTCCATACATGAGCCCCGAGCAGTTAGCGGGCGCGCGCGAACTCGGACGTGCAACGGATATCTACAGCCTTGGCGCGATCCTTTACGAGTTGTTGGCATCTCGTGTCCCAGTCCGCCCCATGCCGGGGGAGACGAATGGAGAATACCACGTGCGTTTGCTACAAGAGCGACCGGTTTCGCCAAGGGAGCACAATCCTCAGGTTCCTCGTGACCTTGCGGATATTTGTATGACGTGCCTGGAGCGCGATTCGGCAGCGCGATATCACTCGGCGAGTGCATTGGCGGAGGATGTGGCAAGATTTCTTCAATATGAGAGCCCATTAGGTATCCGACCGTCAGCGCCACGCTACTTGAAATTCCTGGTCGGCGGCATTGATCTGGACGTGTACGTGCTAGTGGGGGGCGACGGTCGCATTCGCTACGAGTATCCGAACGGCATTCAGTGCAAACTTCATAATCGGCTTTTCGTCCCGCCCGCTTTGGTTCAGGCAGAGTTCACGAGTATCCTTCAACCACGGCGCGAGCAGGCACGCAAACGTGGTGCAGTGTTTCGGAACCGACGCATGATTCGTCTGGATAAATTGGGGCACGGGCTGACCTGTGATCAGCATGAAGCTCCGTATCCACTCCAACTCCAGGCAAGTATCACGACATATTTTCGCACTCAGGTCACGAACGCTGCAATGGACTGGCGACTCCGTGATGGAACCACGATTCGTGAGAGGTGTGCCACGCCAGATCCCGCGGACTTCGCCGGTTCGCTGCTGTCAAATCCGCTTGCCATAAATCTGTCAATTATCACTGCGGATAACTACATCTACGTTGTCAAACGTGGGCAGCGGGTAGGACTGAATCCCGGAGGATGGTCGCCCGCAGTAAGCGGAACCGGAACCCCAACAGTAGATATTGAAGGGAATCGCTACAATCCTTGGCGCACCGCCCTCCGGGAGGCACAACAGGAAACGGTAGGCTATTCGTACACCCCTAAGTATTCCGACATCGTCTTCTTTGGGCTAGCGCGTGTCGTGAGGAATGGGTTTCCATTCCTGTTTGGCGAGTTGCGCGTGGCGATGAGCAGCGCGGAATTGGAGTCGCAAGTCCCACAGGATCGTTACGAATCAGTAGGCGTGATCGGGAGACCGTTTATGGTGGACTCCATCGTTGAGTGGGTTCTGGAGCTGTATCGGGAAACCGACGAGCAGGGCAGGAGGACTACACGGGCACACACCACTATCTTTTCTCTCTTGCAGTCGCTGAAGTACGCTTACCCAGACGATTGGCTAAAGGTAGTGAGGCAAGTGACGGACAAATGGCGGGAGACGAACGCGCAGTACTGACGTTCGTCCTAATCGAAAGAGGAGATGAGCAAGGACGTGGTAGACGGCAGTCGCAAGAAGATGCGCGAGCGTTTCACCTTCGGCCTGCTTGCCCACTCAGGTTGACAGACGCACCACCACCGTGCATCCTGTTACGTGGAACAACGTCACATTCGTCGCCAGGAACTGAAACCACAATGAACTATTGGCTTACCACGCACTGGCCGCCGCCGGTCGGTACGAAGGACAGGTTCGCAACCACCGGAGCTTGGGTTCCGGATGGGAAACAGGCAGTGATGGACGACATGCAGCCCGGCGACCTGATGTTCATATACGAGTCGAAGACCGGGAAGACCATCGTGAAAAAGACTGCGGGCGGCGTGCTGCTGCATGAGCGTCGCAGGAAAGGAGAGGAAGGGATTGTTGCCCTGGTCGAAATCACGAGCCAGCCGGCGGAAGCGGTTGGAAAGCCGCCCGACAACTACTCCGATGGCACGAGCGTCTGGTGGCGATACAAGGCGGACGGCAAAGTGATAAACAGCGTGGGCTTTGTGCCCCGGAAGGAACTGGCGAAACTGCTCGGCTACGCCGAGAACTACGCATTTCGGGGTTTCGGCGACCACAATTCCGGGCTGAAGAAGCTGAGGTCGCCCCACTACGACGCGATCCATGCCGCGTTTCTCGCATCCCAAAGCGATGTCGAGCTGGCATTGAAGAAGAAGCGTGCTACGGGCGAAAAAGGAGGCGGCGAAGGCCCGGTTCACAAGTCGCTCAAGGAATACATCGCCGCACATCCGGAGGAAGCCCTGAAGGAGCCGGGGCTTCACCTGTTGGAAATCGAGTATCCTTTCGCGACGGGCGACAGGATAGATGTCTTGCTGGAGGATAAGAACGGTCGTCTGGTGACGGTGGAGGTCGAAGTCGATTGCGACGACAATGAAGTCGCTGGCCCGCTCCAGTGCATGAAGTATCGGGCGATGATCGCCTACCTTCTCGACCGTCGGGTCTCTGAAGTTCGTACGGTACTTGCCGCGAGGTCGATCACCGCGAAGGTGAAGAAACAATGCGGTGGTTATGAGGTGGAAGTCGTCGAGATTCCCAAATGGTCGTCAACATGACGATCGATAGAAAATGAAAGCCCTTCTCGTCAGGATCGGCATTGACCAAGCGTACGGCGGCTGGAACGCCCCAGTCGACGCCGAGGGGCGGTTCGTCTACGTCCCCATCCCCGAGAGTCCTGGCACCCGCTTCCATCCGGGGCTCGACCGTCGTTACGGCGAAGTGCTTCCCGCGCTCCGGCGGTTTTGCCGGGAGCACGACTGTGACCTCTGCGGCGACCTGCGGTTCCCCGAGGGGCTGCTGAAGCGCGCCATGCATCTCGACCCGGACTTCGACTGCCTGACCTACGGCGACGAGGGCGCTCGCCGAGGCGCTGGGATGGTGGACATGGTTGCCGGCGACCTGCTGGTGTTCTACGGCGGTCTCCGTCCGGTTCACGAGTGCGAGCACAGGCTGGTCTACGCTTTGATGGGCATGTACGTCGTGAAGGAAGTAGTTCCGGCAGCGGACGTGCCGCCGGAGCGGTGGCACGAGAACGCCCACGTCCGCAAGATCAAACGGGGCGAAACGGACATCGTGGTGCGGGCCAAGCCGGGCGTGTCGGGGCGTTTCGACCGTTGCGTCCCCATCGGGGAGTGGCGCAGCGGCGCGTACCGAGTCCGGAACGACGTGCTCGATGCCTGGGGCGGGCTGTCGGTGAAGGACGGCTTCATCCAGCGGAGCGCAGTGCCGCCGACGTTCAGCAACCCCCGCAAATTCCTGAAGTGGCTGCCCAAACAGGGCATTCGGCTCGTCGCAAGGAACAACTGACATGGCTCAACCAAAGGTCTTCTTCGTCCACCTTCGCCGCCCGAACAGGTCGAACCCGAAGGAGCGGCGGGACGACCCGTTCTACGAGTTCGGCAGCTTCGGATGCACGAAGTGCCACTCCAGGAACCTCTTCCATCCAAGGAACGCCTCCAAGCTGGAGGGTGCGAGGCTGGCTTTCGTCCAGGGAGGGAAGCAGGGCTCGCGTCTGGTGTTCCTCACGCCGCCCATCACGGTGACGGTGTGGAAGAACAACTGCGAGGCGAGGTGGATGCCGCCCAAGATGCCGTTCAAATACGCCCATGCGCCGCTGCTGGTACGAAATGACGGCGGCCGCAGCGATTTTCCATCGGTCAGGAAGTTCGCAAGCCGCACGCGATGGGGGAGAACGAAAGTCGAGCGGGGGCTTTCCAGCCGGATCCGCTCCTTGGCAGAGCCTCTGCCTCCGGAATTGGCTTGCGAAGTCATCGAGACCTACGAGCGGCTGCGGAAGGAAGCTCGTCGGTCGGCGTTCGCGGCGACCTACGACGAGGCTCTTCCGTGGCCCCCGCCGATGCCTGACCGCAAACGGGAGAAGACCTACCAGGAGTTCCTGTCGAGCCTGAGCCGTGATGCCAATGGCACCGGAAAGGTCTTGCACACTGAAGTGCCGCCGCCGAGAACAGGACTCCACGCCTGCTGTGGCGTGTCTCGCTGCCGTAGCCGCCGTCCAGCTGCGACAACTCGTCGTGCATAGTCAATCGAACAAGGTTGGCGGCGGCGTGGGCGGCTTCCGTGTCAAAGAAGCCAATGGGCCGCCGTATGTCCGAACCTCGAACTGTTCGGCTCGGGCCAGCAGGGATTGCCTCGTCTCGTCCTTCAATACTGGAATCCGGCCTGCCTGAACGTGGGAATCGACTCTCGCCAAGAGCGATTCGGTCTCTCGCACCGTCCTGGTCACTTGAATTCGGTCGGCGGCTGGTGGCATGAGACGCAACTGACCACCAATAATCATCGGCTGAGCGTGCAGGAAGTCCTTCATCGCCTCCAGGTCGCTTCTTTCCCAGCCATTCGCGATCTGGGGAAGTTTGGTGATGATGTCGGCCCACACGGGCCGTCGGCCATCTTTCGTACTCACCCAGTCGTAGTTCAGCGGGATATAGGGTGTCGTCTTCCGGCAGGTCTCGACTTGACCGTCCGGACGCATCCACCGAGAGGCGTGCTCAGCGAGTCGGTAGGGATGCTTCCCCGGCCACGGATACGAGGAGTTACCTTCACTTCGTTGCGGAGCAGGGAACGGCCCGGGGCTCCGACGTTCAGACAAGTACTGTTCGACAAACCAGCTGCGATCCCGAATGATTCCAAACCCGGAGAACTTGTCCAAGACCGATGTCATTTCCTCGACCTGAACGACAAACGTGAAGAAGTCCAGGAACACCGGCTTCTGGCAGGAACCTAAGTGCTTCGTCCGACCAAGGGAGAAGAAGTACCTATCACCACATACTATTCCGCTGAAGCGGCGCGTCGCATCGAACAGCCAAACCATGTTGCCGTAGAAATCCTCGCGTTCCCGGATCTGGTCGCTGTTGATCGACGAGTGCTGGAGCTCAACGACGGTATCCGAGTTTCCCACTATGTCAGCCCGGTGCGGGCCGATAACGACTTCGGCGAAATCCGGCAGGACAATGTCCTGCCAAGATACGTGCCAAGGACTGATCGGTTCTGACCATGGATCGCAATCCCGGCGATATCGGACGGCGGGGTGAGAAGGAGCCGGGACTCGAAGGGCCAGAGCGTCAGCAATTTCAATCGTCAGCCATTCCACGCGGCGACGGCACCCAGGACGGCCTTTTTGGAACCCGATAGTCATGGGCTCGTCCCCAAGCCGCCGGGCGTGGCGAACGGCGTAGGCAACAAGATGTATCGTGCCTGTCAAGCAACGAAATACAGTCCGAGAGACAGAGTCCCAGCAGGGGCAGACTTATGGGTACGCCTTGAGTTCCAGACGACGCCAGCCAACGATTCCCGGGTCGATCAAGTACGCCAGGAACCATATTGACGGCAGGCTGGCAAGGGCATCGGGGATCGTGCCGTCCACGAGGAAGAGATACCGCGATGGCCGCGGCTCGTCCTTCGACGAGAAGTAGCCGTGATGCCCATTGCGGTAGGCCCGCATCAAGTTCCCCACGAACTCGGAGACGACTTCTGGCGATTCGCCCGTCATCTGTTTGTTCCGCACCAGGACGCTCTTGCCCTGCACCTTGCTCTTCAGCCATACCGACTTCAGCACTGCTGATTCAAGGCCCGCATAGAGGTTCCTGATGAACTCACAAAGGTAAGGACCTTCTGGGTCTGGGACTCTCTTGAGCTGGCCGCATAGTAGGCTCGGCGCCTCCGCCGTGTTGAACAGCCGCTTGAACATGGCGGAGCTGGCGCTGTCGGCGAACCGCGCGCTCAGCGTATCGAACAAGTCGGCGACCTCGAACACCGTTCCCTTCGCGCTGGCTGCATTGTCGCTGGACATCGCACCCAGTGTTCGCCGAAGCAGCCGATTGAACGTGAGGTAATGCTCGTATGCGGCGATGGGGTCGATCGCCTTGTCCGGCTCGTTCTCTTCGGTGAAGTTCGCCAGGTCGGTCAACTCGAACAGGTAGACATTGATGACATCGACATACCACCGCAGGAACGCGACCTGCTTGTCGGGCGTCAGTTGAAGCGTGTGCGGCGGCGGCTGATTGGTGGCGCGCAGCGATTTTGGCCCTGTCGGGTGCTGCATGACCTCGTAGAAGTTGACTTCATCCATCGGTTCCCCGCCAAAACACGCGCAGGAACGTGGAACGGCGAGCCAGTCAGAAGGGAAGACCAGCGGGCTGTAGGTGAGCGGCGTGCCGAATAGGAAGAACAGCGTCAATCCGAACAGTTCCGCGCGGAAGCCGAACACCGAGGGTCGGAACAGGCAGTTCCAATACTCCAGCAACGGGCGTACGAGCAAGGTGGGGCTCGAATCATGCCAGTGCTTGAGCGTGGGAAAAAGGTCTCCGGTGACCTGGGCGTTCGCCGTCAGTTCTCCGTAGGGAACTTGTGCAGCGGAGTAGAAACATCGCATCGCAGCCACCACAGTCTCGAAGTCGGGAGAGTGCTCGATGACGACGACGCGACCGTCCGGGTGCTTGTTGAAGAACCACGGCAGGACATGCTCTCGAAGCAGAGGGGCCATCTGTCCGGACTGGCAGACCGCTATGGCCTTGATGATGGCCTGCGTCTCAAGCTCGGCGGTCCGCTTCTTAGGCGCATCCTCGACCATTTTCACAAGTAACTCGCCGGTGGCTGCTACCGGAATCTGCTCGCGGCGCCAGATCGAATTGAAATAGTCGTCGACAAAGGCGAGGCATTGCTGGTCCAGTACGGTGTCTCTGTCGATCACCTGACGGATGTTAAGGCAATGCCTCGCCACTCTGTTTCGCGCCCGTCCCCATCGCCGGACCCATGTCCTGTCGATGATTTCGTAGTCCGCGCGCTCGTGTAGCAAGTTGGCGAAGAACTGACCATCGACACTACTGCTCACTTTTGGGAGCGGTCCACAGCAGCGGTAGCCCAGGTCAGCCCATGAAGCGTGGACGATGTTTGGCATGTTGTCAGGTCTCGCTCGGTTAAGCACTGCGCCAGCCGGCGTCTCAACACGGTCGGGGGCTAGGGGGATCCTGAAGCGTCGAAACGGATTCTCGTTATTCCGACAAGTCGTGGCCGGGAAACGACTCCTCAAGGAGATGGCGTAGGTCCGCTTCGTGCTTCCAAAGCAGCCGGAGCCAATGGACGATCTGCGTTCCCTGCAAGTGCCGCCCCCCTCCCCACCAGCGGCTCTGGATGGCAATGAGGGAATAGTGCTCCGGGCTCCAGATATTGCTTCGCAACGCTGGGTTCGGCTGCCAGTACCCGCCGCCGCTCATCCCGAAAGGCTCGGCGAGTTGTCCCGGCGTCAGGTTCTGGGCCGTGCCGATCGAGACGAAGTCGTCGCCCAGCGGGCGCGGTATGAACACGTCGAGCCGTTCGTCAGGGGACCGCGATTTCTTCTCCAACGCGTCCCATCTGTCCGACATGAGCAGCTTGTTGCTCCAGCACTCAAGCGTGAACAGCTTGGTGTCCACTTGGCGTTGCGCCTCCTTTAAGGAACGAATCTCCGCGCTGGGATAGCCAGCCACGAAAGTCCACAACTGGTTCTGTCCCGTCCCGCACAGGTACACCCGCGACAACGGGATGGCGGCCTTCCCGAACCTGTCCTCAACGAAGGCACGCTCCAGCTCGACATACGCTACGTCGCGCTGCTCGTCCTGCGGATCTTTCGCCGAGCCCAGGATGCGAGGAATGTTCTCCTCGATACTCGTCGACTTGTCACCGACGAACGACAGCCTTCCTGTCGGGCGGGCCGGAACCGAATGCGCGGTTGTGGCCAGGAAGACGCGGTCGCCGACTGCGACAAGCACCCCTGACGCCACTTTTCCGTACTTTAGGTCGATATAGGCAATCGTCGATCTCAGGATGTTGTGTGCTATTACCCGGTGTACGTCGTTGGTTTCCGGCGGCTGCTGAAACACACCCGTCAGCTCGATTCCGTCGACTTGTCGCCACGCAGCCTCGCCGTCCGGTTCGTTGTCGATCCGGCGGCAGATTTCAGCTAGGAGGTCGACCTCGTCGGGAAACAGGGTGACCTCTGCCGAGTTCGACTGTCGAACAAGTTCCTCAAGTCGACCGCTCATCGCGGGCGGTCTCGCCGACCGCTCGCGCTCGCCCGCCAACTGGCGAATCAGTTCTTGGACTCGTTCCGTTCTCATGAGCTATGACCAGCATTCTGTAAGAACATGTGATGGCGACTGGCGCACAAGGTGCTCATCCCCTTCGCAGGCAGGCACGGAGATCGGCAGCTACCCATTCCCGAGCAATGGGCGCACTCCCTCGATGTGGAAGTGGACGAGATACTTGCTGTCCTCCTCGCTGATGCCGAGGGCGGTGCAGCGGCGGAGCGCCTTGATCCTCTCTGGGGTCGTTTCCTCCCGGATAACCACCAGCGACAGGCGTTTGCCACCGTAGCCCTCGCCCTGCTCGATGAAGAGATATGAGGCGCTCGGGTTGTGGCCCACGTTGTCGTGGGTCAAACGGTTTGCCATGATGAAGGAGCAAGTGGTGTCGTCGTCCTTTTCCAGGAACAGAGGCTTGGCGTAGATCGCCTGGTTCACCTGCCCGGCAAGGTCGGTGGTTGCCAGGACACCGATGCCTTTCGCTTGCTCGAAGTAGTCACTGAGACTCACGGTAGACCTCTCACTTGGGCTTGTGTGGAAAGGACGATGATTCGGGAACTCCACCATTATACATTCCCCGGCAATGTTTCCCACTGTGGGAAGATTGGTCGGGATGTCCAGACCGATCTGAGCGGAGTATAATCGCCGATGCAGAGCATCGGGTCGTTAGGACCGCTCCGAACCGGAAGACCGTGTGATTGGCGACCCATTACCGGACGTAAGCGAAAAGGAGATGAACGATGGGAGGCTGCTGTCTCGCCGTTCTTGTGATGCTGCTTGGTCCGCGAGTGTTCCTGGCCTTCGTTTGGCTCCTGACAAACTGGTATGCCGTCTTCGATTCG